>CAZZYB010000044.1:4146-14996 GCA_964658125.1 uncultured Acetobacteraceae bacterium
GTGTCTGCGGCTGTGAGTTTTACGTTGCGGGATGTATTTCCGCCGGGAGTGCCACAGGGATTGACGGTGGCAGGATTTCCGATTGAGGGTAAAGAGGGTCTGAACGTTGACCTGGTTTGGCAGCCCGATACCGAGAGCGATCTCGTGGGATATAACGTCTATCGGCAGACGATACCGCAGGGTGCGGCTGTGAAGTTGAATGCGACGCCGGTGACGTTGCCGTCGTTCCGCGATGAGTCGGCTGCGCGGGGTATGGCTTACCGCTACAGCGTAACGGCAGTGGATAGTAAGGGGAATGAAAGCGCGGCTTCAGGGCCGGCTGAGTTGTCGGCGACGCCGTAATGAGGAGCTTGAATACGATGCGATATTGCAAATATCTTTCTGCCGAGGGGCCTCGCTACGCGAGTGTGGAATGGCGCGAGGGTGTCGCCTGGGCCGTTGATGACATGTTGCCGCCGGATGAGGACCTGACGGCTCTGCGGCTTGAGGACAGGTCGCCCGCGAGTGGGTTCGTGCCGGTGACGCTGGGGGATTTGCAGCAGCAGGGGAAGCTGCTGGCTCCAGTGATGCCTTCAAAGATTGTTTGCATAGGTAGGAATTATCGTGACCATGCGGCGGAGTTGGGGAACGATGTCCCGGCCGAGCCGCTGTTGTTCTTGAAGCCGCCGAGTTCCCTGCTGGCGCCGGGAGCGACCGTGCTGATGCCGGGGATTTCGAAGCGGGTCGACTTTGAGGGAGAGCTCGCCATTGTGATTGGAAAGAGATGCTCGAAGCTGGCGGAGGGGGAAGATGTGCGGGGCTACATTCGCGGATATACGTGCCTGAACGATGTGACGGCGCGGGATATTCAGAAGTCGGATCCGCAATGGACGCGGGGTAAGGGCTACGATACGTTTTGTCCGGTGGGGCCGATGGTGACGGATGAGATCGACGCGATTGCGAACGATGTCAGCCTGAGGACGCGGGTGAATGGCGATGCAAAACAGCATGGGCAGACGGCGGACTTCATCTTCGATATACCGCACCTGCTGCGCTACATCACGGCTTGTATGACGCTGGAGGTGGGCGACGTCATTGCTACGGGAACGCCTGCGGGAGTGGGGGCATTAGTGGCAGGCGATGTGGTTGAAGTTGAAGTGGCGGGAATCGGTGTATTGAGCAACCCGTTTGCCGCGGGATGATGATGAGGGCAAACAAAGCAGCCCCCGCCGAAGCGGGGGCTGTTTTGCGAAAGAAACTTAGCGTGGCCGACCGTCGTTGTAGTCGCGACGCATGTGATCCTGATGGGCTTTGCCTGCGAGAGCTCCGCCGCCTGCGCCCAGAGCGCCGCCGATGAGGGCACCTTTACCGCCGCCGAGTGCTCCACCGACAACTGCGCCACCTGCACCGCCGATGAGGGCGCCGCGACCTGTGCCTATGCCGTGTCCGTGATAGGGACGGCGATCGCCGTGGTTGTAATAGGTTGCGTGATGCCGGCGGTGATGGTGGTATTGCTGAGCGGAAGCGGGCATCGCGCTCGCGAGCAACAGCGGAGCAGAGAGAAGAGTTGCGTAGATCTTGTTCATGTCGTTCTCCTTCGAAGTGCGTGCGAAACTGATGCCGGAATGTGGCCGGAGCGAGTCGCTATCGGATTGGATGCGTGTGGTCAGGGGGTGAAAGGCGAAACAAAAGATTATTTGTAAGCATCCTTTTGGATGGGTGCGTCGCGACGGCGGCGTACGGCGTCCAATGCGTATGGATTACAGGAACCTTGGAAACACAGGAACGAAGATTTCTCCACTTTGCCTGGGCATGATGACGTATGGGTCGAAGAAGTGGCGCGAGTGGGTGCTGGAAGAAGATGAGGCTCGTCCGCTGGTGCGTGCGGCAGTTGAGGGCGGACTCAACTTCTTCGATACGGCCGACATTTATTCGCTCGGTGAGAGCGAGGTGGTTACGGGTAAATTGCTGCGGGAGTTTCAGCCTCGTCGCGAAGAGCTCGTCATTGCGACGAAGGTCTTCAACCCGATGAGCGATGGAGTGAACGATCGCGGGCTCTCGCGCAAGCACATCATGGCCGGGATCGATGCGAGTTTGAAACGGCTGGGCGTGGATTATGTGGACCTGTATCAGATTCACCGGTTCGATCCCCATACTCCGATCGAAGAGACTTGCGAGGCGCTTGACGCGGTGGTGCGTGCCGGGAAGGCGCTGTATATCGGCGCGTCGAGCATGTATGCGTGGCAGTTTGCGAAGATGCTGAATGTGCAGCGTGAGAACGGGCTGGCGAAGTTCGTGATGATGCAGAACCACTACAACCTTGTGTATCGAGAAGAAGAGCGGGAGATGATTCCGCTGTGCGTAGATCAGAAGATTGGATGTATACCGTGGAGTCCCCTGGCGCGCGGGTTTGTGACCGGGACGCGCAAGCGCGGGGATGGGAAATCAGAAACGACGCGAGCGCGGACCGATGATTTTGCGCACAGCATGTACTATCGCGAGTCGGACTTTGAGGTGGTTGATCGAGTGACTGAGATTGCGCAGGCTCGCGGCGTCACGAACGCGCAGGTGGCGCTGGCATGGATGTTTACCAAGCCGGTGGTGAGTGCGCCTATTATTGGGGCGAGCAAGCTTTATCAGCTCGAAGATGCGTTGAAGGCGTTGACGGTCAAGCTTTCGGATGAGGAAGTGAAGCGGCTGGAAGAGCCTTATGAGCCGCACCCGATACTTGGGCATTGAGGGAGTGGAGATGGCAGGCAAGTCGGTGCATCCAGTGGAGACTTTGCGGGAGCACGCTACCGCGCTCGAAGCGGCGATGACGGTGGCCGCGGCGGAACCGGCGAAACCGGCGGTCCATCATCTGCGGGCGATGGTGCGGCGGCTGGAGTCGCAGGTGGAATTGCTACAGCAGCTGGAGGCGATGCCGGAGGATTCTCCGGAGGCTGCTGAGGTGCATCGGCGGCTGGCGAAGTTGCGGCGGGCTGCGGGGCAGGTGCGCGATCTGGATGTACAGCGGAAGATGCTGAAGACGCATCCGAGCCTGCCGAAGCGTGCGGCTGCGGAGCTACGCGAGGAGTTGAAGGAGACGCGTGCGGAGAGGGCGAAGAAGCTGCAGCGCGTCTTGATGAAACAGCTCCCGAGGATGGCAGGGGCGATCGAGCAGATGGTGCAGTCGGTGGGTACGGCGAATGGGCTGGTAGTGCCGGATTTGAAGCTGGTGCCGCTGATCGAGCGATGGACTCAGCATGAGAGTGTCGGGCAGCCGGAGCAGATGGACGATGAGCAGCTACATGCAGTGAGGAAGTCCGCGAAGTTGGCGCGGTACATGGTAGAAAACGCTGTGGGGTCGGCGAAGGCGAAGAAGGCTGAGGCGAAGTACGAGGCGCTGCAGGATGTGGGTGGGCAGTGGCACGACTGGCTGGATTTGGCGGAGGCTTCGAAGGAGTACTTCGGGAAGAAGCATCCGTTGACGGTGGCGGCGGCGGAGCGGTGTAAGACGGCTCGGGCGAAGTATGTCGGGTTGCTGGGTGGGTCGTAGTGCCGACTGTGGAGGGAGACGGGTTTGTTCAGCTTAGAGCTCAGAGCTATTGAGCTTAGAGACACTCATTTTTCCATCTCGGGGTAGGGGCCTATGCCCCCTTTGGCGATGAACTCGTCGATGTGGTCTTCAAGGATGGGGAGTGGGACTGAGCCTAGTTCGAGGACAGCGTCGTGGAAGGCTCGGATGTTGAATTTCGGCCCCAGAGCCGCTTCGGCTTTGTGGCGGGCTTTCTGAATGGCGAGTTCGCCGAGGTAGTAGCTGAGGGCCTGGCCCGGCCAGGAGATGTAGCGGTCTACTTCGGTTTCGATTTCGTGGTCGGAGAGGGCGGTGTTGTCGTGGAGGTAGGCCTGGGCTTGTTGGCGTGTCCAGTGTTGCGAGTGGATGCCTGTGTCGACCACGAGGCGGGCGGCGCGCCAGGCTTGGTAGCTCAACATGCCGAAGGCTTCGTAGGGTGTGTGGTACATGCCCATTTCGGTGCCGAGGCGCTCGCAGTAGAGGGCCCAGCCTTCTCCGTAGGCGGAGATGTAGGCGCTACGGAATTTGGGGAGGTCCTTGTGCTCCTGCGCGATGGAGAGTTGGAGCGAATGGCCGGGGGCGGACTCGTGCAGCGTGAGTGAGGGCAGCGAGTAGAGGGCGCGGGAGGGGAGGTCGTAGGTGTTGACCCAGTAGGTGGAGGGGCCGCCCCGAGCCGAGGTGTAGAAGGGGGCGATGTCTGCCGGGACGGGCTTGATGGCGAAGCGTTGGCGCGGGAGGTACCCAAAGTAGCGGGCCGCAACACCGTCAAACTCCTTAGCGATATATGCGGCGCGCATGAGGAGTTCTTCTGGAGTCTTCGCGTAGAACTGCGGGTCGGTGCGGAGGAAGTGGAGGAAGGCGGGTAGGTCGCCGGTGAAGCCGGTTTGCTTCATCGTGGTGAGCATCTCGGCGTGGATCTTGGCCATTTCGTCGAGGCCGATCTGGTGGACTTCGGCGGGGGTGAGCTCGGTGGTGGTGTACTCACGGATTTTGACCTGGTAGTAGTGCGGCCCGTCGGGGAGGCTTTCTGCGGAAATGGATTGTTGGGCGTGGGGGACGTACTCGGTTGTCCAGAACGCGAGGAGGGTGGCGTATGCGGGGATGATTTTGGTGCGGATGGTGGCAGCGGCTTCGGCGCGGAGTTGGGCCTGGATGTTGGCGGGCATGGATGCCGGCATGTTCACGAGCGGGCGGTAGTAGACGGTTTCTTCGGGGGTGCGGGCGTTCGCGATTGCGGCGATGGAGGCGTCGCGGCCTTTGAGGGTTACCTGCGGCGGCGTGAAGTTGCGGGCGAGGCCAGCGCGCATGTTGGCGATGTTGTCGGCGAAGAAGCGGGGGATGTCGTTGAGTTGGGCGAGGTAGTTTTTGTAGTCGGCTTCGGTCTTGAAGGGAGACTGCACGACGAGGGCTTCGTTGCCCCAGAAGGAGGAGTCGGAGTTGACGGGCATCTCGTAGTCGCGGAACTTTTGATTTTGGACAGCGATGACTAACTGCTCGCGGAAGATGCGGAAGTTGAGCTTGTCGGCGGTTGGGAGGGCGTCGATTTTCAGGGCATCGAGTTGGTTGATGACCTGGCTGAAATGCGAGAGGCGGGCCTGCTGGCTGGCGGGGTCAACTTTGGGCAGGGTGGGGAGGATTTTTTCGTTGTTGTCGTCGTCGGTTTCGCCGCGCTGGGCGCGACGCCAGGCTGCGTCGGCGGTGTAGATGGTTTTGAACTGCGCGGCGGCTGGGGAGGCTGGGACGGATTGCGTCTGCGCTGAAGAAACGATTGCCAGGGAGCATGCGGTGAGGCACACGAGGAGAGTCACAATGGGTTTAGATGAGCAGAGAGCCATGAGCTATACAGCTTAGAGGATAGCGCTCGGTTTATGCTCGTGTGGGTGAGGAGAGACTTATGCGGGTTGGGTTGATGACGCGGGAGTATCCGCCGTATGTGTATGGCGGCGCGGGTGTGCATGTTGAGTATTTATCGCGGGAGCTGGCGAAGAAGATCGAAGTGGAGGTGCATGCGTGGGGGGATGTGCCGGAGCATGACTCGCTGACCGACCATACCGCGGCGGCGAATCCGAACCTGAAGGTGACGTTTGAGAATCCGTGGGGGCAGATTACGCATGGGACGCAGGCGAAGTTCAAGGGGGCGTTGGAGGCGTTGTCGCTGAATCTGCTTCAGCAGCTGCATCTGGAAAAGCTGGACGTGGTGCATACGCATACCTGGTATGTGTCGATGGCGGGGTTCCTCGCGAAGAAGCTTTATGGGATTCCGTTTGTGCTGACGACGCACTCGCTGGAGCCGCTGCGGGCTTGGAAGGCGGAACAGCTGGGGTCGGGGTATGCGTTGAGCTCTTGGATGGAGCGGACCGCAATTATGGATGCGGATGCGATTGTGGCCGTGTCGAATGGAACCAAGACGGATATCTTGAAGGCGTATCCGGAAGTCGATCCAGCGCGGATTCATGTGATCTATAACGGCATCGATCTGGAGCAGTATCAGTGGACGGCGGATACGACAGCCCTGCGGACGTTCGGGGTGGATGAGACGAAGCCTTACGTGCTTTTCGTGGGGAGGATTACGCGGCAGAAAGGTGTGACGCACTTGGTGGAGGCGGTGCAGTACATGCCTGCGGGGACGCAGGTGGTGCTGTGCGCGGGGGCTCCGGATACTCCGGAGATTGCCACGGAGATGCGGGAGAAGGTGGACGCGGCGCGAGCGGCTGGCGCGAATATTGTTTGGATTGAGAAGATGGTGACGAAGGCGGAGGCGATCCAGCTTTATTCACATTGTGCGGTGTTCTGCTGCCCTAGTGTGTATGAGCCTTTCGGAATTATCAATCTTGAGGCGATGGCCTGCCGAGCTCCGGTGGTGGCGAGTGCTACGGGGGGGATTCTGGAGGTTGTTGTTGAAGGCGAGACGGGACACCTGGTGCCGTTTGCCGCTGATCCGGGAACGGGCTTCCCGGTGGAGCCGGAGCAGTTTGCGCGAGATTTGGCGATGCGGGTTTCGGACGTACTTGCTGATCCTGTGAAGGCGAAGCTGATGGGCGAGGCGGGGCGGAAGCGGGTGGAGGCGATCTTCTCGTGGACAGCGATTGCGGACCAGACGATTGCGATGTACCAGGAGTTGATTGCGGAGCGGCCGAAAATTTCTGCGGGCTTGTAAACTTCCGCGTCGAGAAGAGTGTCAGTAGTGGGTGTGACGATGCTTGAACAAATCGCCCAACCCGGGGACCTGACACTGGCAAGTACGGATGCGGTTTCGCCGTTTGAAAACATCGCAGATGTTCATGCGATGTATGAGGCGCGGGTGTTTCGGTTTCTGCTGTTTTCGCTGCGGGACCGCGATGTGGCGCTGTCGCTGACGCAGGATACGTTTCTCAGTGCCTGGCGCTCGCGAGCGAGCTTTCGCGGGGATTGCTCCATCGCGACGTGGCTGATGCGGATTGCAGTGAACCTGGTGCGGAACCACACGCGAACAGGGGCGTTCCGGTTTTGGAAGAAGGCCGAAGCTACAGCGATTGACGCCACCGATTTGCAGGGACATCTTCGCCATCCGAACGCGTCCGCTGAGAGCACGCTGATCGCGCGGCAGCAGGTGGCGCAGGTTTGGGAGAGCGTGGAACACCTTTCGGCGCGGCAGAGAACGATTTTTCTGCTGCGGTTTGTGGATGAGCTTGAGCTGAACGAGATTGCGATTGTGACCGGGCTGACGCTGCCTACCGTGAAGAGCCACCTGTATCGCGCGCTGGACAAGGTGCGTGCCGGGCAGGGAAAGAGAGAGAAACGATGAACAGCCATTTGAACAGTGAACAACTCGAACGGGTGCTGGCGGGGCGTCCGTCGTACGAAGTGTCGCAGCATCTGGGCAAGTGTGCGCGGTGCGTTGAGGACGTGGCGTCGATGCGTCAGGTGCTGGGAAATTTTCGTAACGCTACCGCTGCGTCGGCGGAGCATCATCGCCACCTGGCTGTTCCGCTTGTCCCGTCGCGCGTGCCGACAGCAGCATGGGTCATGGCTTCGGTTGTATTGTTTGCCGGGATTGCGACACCGTTCGCAGTGCGCCGTCAGCCTGTGCCGCAAGTTGTAGTTGGTGTTTCGCCGCAGACTTCCGCGACGATTTCAGATGAGGCTTTGCTGAATAACGTTCAAAACGACTTGTCTGCTTCCGTGCCGGAGTCGTTGCTTCCGCTCGCGGACACTTCCACTAACGCTGTAAATTCAACGGACGAAAAAAGGAAAAACTAATGACACCGAAACTTCTTCTGGCAGCTTTGCTGCTGGCCTCGACTTCGTGCGCCTTTTCGCAGGGCGCGCCTGCTGCTCCTTCAGACCCGAACGGTCCGCCGTCGCCGCCGATGATGCGTCACGGACATGACATGAAGGACTCCGGACAGCACATGCGCGAAGGCGGTATGCCGGGGCGCAAGATGCGTGGACCGATGGGCGATCTGCTGCCTCCGGGACCGTGGTGGCGGGACAGCGAAGTTGCGACGCGCATCGGTCTGACGCCAGACCAGGTGAAGCGGATCGACGAGATTTTCATGCAGAGCCGCGTGCAGTTGATCCATCTGCACGCCTCGCTCGAAGAAGAGCAGTTGCTGCTGGAGCCGCTGCTGAATGCAAACCCTGTCGACCAGGGCAAGGCGCTGGCGCAGATTAGCAAGATTGCGGATACGCGAGCCGATGTCGAGAAAGCCGACGCGAAGATGCTGCTGGGCATTCGCGGGGTATTGAACGCTGGCCAGTGGACAAAGCTACGGGAAACGCATCATCGCGGAGATCGTGGTGGGCCGGGTGAGGATGGACACCCGCCGATGATGCGCGGGCAGCGCGGGCCGGGCGGACCATTGGAGCCGATGGGAGCTCCTCCGCAGTAGACATAGATGAGCGAGGAGTTGAAAGGGCGCCGAGATTTCGGTGCCCTTCGTATTTAGAGAGTCGAAAGATAGGCGCGCGGTCATTTGTATAGTCATGACATGAATCGGAGAACGTTTTTAGCAACGTCGGCGATGGTCTTGGGTGAGGGTTGGCTGCGTCCAGGGGCGGCTTGGGCAGCGGGGGTGGATGGGGCGCCGGTTAAGTTTCTGGAGTCGACGTTTGGGCCCCTGAGCGGTGCTTTGCTGAGCGCGAAAGACTGGAGGCCGCTGCCGAAGGCGAGTGACCGTGCGAGGTGGGCGGCGCTTCCGGGCGATGTTCGCGAGGCGCTGGTAAAAGCGGCGGATAAGGCGAACGTGGGTGCGTGGCCGATGCTGCTCGCCACTGATGAGTTGGAGTTCGAGCGAACGGGGAACCGGTCGCACTATGAAGCGATCAGCTTTGGGCGCCGCGGCCGGTTGGGCGACCTGGTACTGGGCGAGTGTGTGGCGGGGACGGGAAAGTATCTCGACCAGATTGCGAACGGCGTGTGGTTGATTTGCGAGGAGACATTCTGGGGAGCGCAGGCGCACCTGGGTGCTCAGAAAGCGGGCGAAGGGCTGGCCGATGCGGCGGAGCCGATCGTAGAGCTGTTCAGCGCGGAGACTGCGGCTACGCTGGCGTGGGTGAGTTACCTGGTGGAAGAGGAGTTGAGGGCGGTGTCGCCGCTGCTTGTGCCGCGGATTGCGATGGAGACGAAGCGGCGGGTGCTGGACCTGATTTTTGTTCGCGATGACTTCTGGTGGATGGGTCTAGGTGGGCCGCAGAGGCATTTGAACAACTGGACGCCGTGGATCGACTCGAATGTACTGACGGCGGCGCTGCTGCTGGAGCCGGAAGGACCGCGACGGGCGCAGATTGTGGCGAAGGTTTGCCGCAGCGTGGATCGATTCTTGAGCGAGTACTCGGCGGATGGGGGTTGCGAGGAAGGGCCGGGGTACTGGGCGCGGTCGGCGGCTTCGTTTTATGACTGCGCGAAGACGCTGGTGTCGGCACATGCGGGCAAGGGTGCGGAGGTGCTGCGGCATCCCTTCACACGGGCGATGGGGCACTTTATTGTCGATTTGCATATCGCGAATAACCTCTATGTGAACTTTGGGGACGCGCACGTGGAGGCTGCTCCTGAGCCGGAGCTCCTGTTTGGGTTTGGGAAGGCGACCGGGGACGCTGTGCTGGAGGAGTTTGGGGCGTTCGAAGCGGCGCGGCGGCCGGAGGGGTTTGGATATGGCGGCGGGGTGGCGTCGCTGTCGCGGGACCTGGCGAAGGTGTTTACCGTAGCGGAGATTCGCGGGGCGAAGGGGCGGGATGCGCTCGTTCGGGATGCGTGGTATCCGCGGCTGGGCCTGATGGTGGCGAGGGAGACCGAGGGCTCGGCGGATGGGTTCTATGTGGCGTTGCAGGCGGCGAGCAATGGGAGGCCGCATGGGCACAATGACTCTGGGAGCTTCATCGTTTATCACGATGGGAAGCCGGTGTTTATCGATGTAGGTGTGGGGACGTATACGGCTCAGACATTCAACAAGGACAGGTACAAGCTGTGGCCTATGCAGTCGGCATTTCATAATCTGCCGACCGTTGGCGGGGTGATGCAGAAGGAGGGCGATGCGTTCAGAGCTTCGGAGTTGAAGTACGCGGCGGGGGAGAGGACGAGCGTGTCGGCGGATCTGGCTACGGCCTATCCGAAGGACGCGGGGGTGACGCGGTGGGTAAGGACGGTGGCGCTGGATCGCCCGGGTAAGAGGGTGATGCTGGAGGAGGAGTTTGCACTGGCGAAGCGGACGGAGGTGATGCTGTCGTTTATGTGTGCAACGGAGCCGGTGGTGTCGGGTACGGGGGTGAAGGTGAATGGGGTCGAGCTGGTATTCGATGGAGCGGCGTTGAAAGCGGCCGTTGAGAAGATTGAGCTGACGGATGCGGGGTTGAAGCATGCGTGGGGCGATGCTGTGTGGCGGGTGACGCTGACCTCGCTGGGTACGGTGAGGAACGGAATCTGGAAGATGGAGTTGCGGAAGGTCTAATCGGGTGGGGGTGGTGTTTTGGCGATGAGGTCGCAGGCGCGCCACATGTACCAGCTTGCGACGGAGCGCCAGGGCGCCCACTTCTTTGCGCGGCGTTCCATCTGAGCGGCGGTGGGGAGGAGGGCCGGGGTGACTTTTGTTTGCGGTTTGAGGCCCTGGAAGGTGAGGGCGAAACCTTTGCGCACGCCGTAGTCGCTGGTGGGCAGCACGTCGGGCCGGCCGAGGCGGAACATCAACATCATTTCGACCGTCCAGCGGCCGATGCCGCGGACCTGGGTGAGGTGGGCGATGATCTCCTCGTCCGACATGCGGCGGATTCGCGGGAGCGTGGGGACGGTACCGTCGAGGGTCTTGGCGGCGAGGTCGCGGATGGCGAGGGCCTTGTTGTG
>CAZZYB010000045.1:0-14898 GCA_964658125.1 uncultured Acetobacteraceae bacterium
CAAAGCGTTCGACTTCGGTGATCCATTGCGCGGCGGCGGCGAGGGCGTCGCTGCGCAGCGCCATGGGGGTTGTGCCCGCGTGGTTGGCGTGGCCGGTGAAGGTGAGCGCCAGACGCGTTTGGCCGACGATGCTCTCGACTACGGCAAGCGATTCGTCGACGGCCTCGAGCACCGGGCCCTGCTCGATGTGGACTTCGAGTGCGGCGAACGTGCGCGGCGGGAGGGGGCAGGTTTCGGCGATGCGCTCTGGTTGCAGGCCGAAGTTGCGGATCGCTTGCTCGACGGTGATGCCGTTGCCGTCGGTTTTCGCGAGATGATCGGCGGTGAGGTTTCCGGTGACGGCTAGTGAGGACAGGAAGGGGAAGCCGAAACGGACGCCTTCTTCTTCGGAGAAGGCGATGAGTTCGATGTTGAAGCCGAGCGGTGTGGCGGCGAGTTCTTGGATGACCGTGAGCGCGAGCAGGACGCCGAGCAGGCCGTCGAACGCTCCGGCGTTGGGGACCGTGTCGATGTGCGAGAAGAGCAGTAACGTGGGGGCGTCGGCGTGTGTCGAAGGGCGGACACCGCGGACGTTGCCGCCGTCGTCGGTGCGGGTTTCGAGGCCGGCGCCCATCATCCACGAGAGGAGAAGAGCTTGGGCGCCTTTGGTCGCTTCGCTCAGAAACGGACGGCTCGTTTCGCCTGGAACGTCACTGATGCGCGCCAGTTCGCGGCAGCGGGCGATGGTGTGGGAGGCGCGGGTCTCCGTTGCTTCCGCCATGTCTATGCCCGGCGCACCGTGGCTTCTATGGTGCCGTGGGGCTCGTCGGTCGGCACGAAGATGTGGTTCGGATTTGTCTGTCCGAAGCGCCCAAGGTCGACCAGCAGATTGTGTTTGTTAGGCATCAACATGTAGATCTCGTCGACGATGTTGGTATGTGCGAGCGCGGCTTCCGCCATGGCGTAGAGGGTCTGTTGAACCGAGAGCGAATTGTGTTTTGCGAAGGTTGAGATGAGGGCCTCGCGGAGGTGGGTGCGGACCTTGTTGAAGTCGATGCCTTCCGCGATCGCAGCCTCCGTGTAGGGCCATTCAGCTTTGAGTGCGGTGGCAAAAAGGCGATCGGTGGTTTCGGGCAGCGTGGTAAGCGAGTCCTTGATGTAGCCGGTGAACGCGGAGTTCGCGGTCTTCATGACGGTGAGGCGGTCGAGGCCGCTGATGATGGTGAGCGTGCCGTTCTGCGTGCGGGAAACGGTGGTGGTCTGGCGCTCGTCGGAGCCGCGCATGAAGGCGGAGGGGATGGGTTGACCGTCGATCGTGAGGCGCTTCCACAGCGTCGATTCGACGACAACTTCGGCGGTTTCAACCTGCGGGTTGCGCGAGAGCAGGAAGTCGACGAGCTCTTTCGCGTAGTCTTCCATGCTGGCGGCCTGCGAGTCGCGGGCGATGGAGTAGACCGTGTTCTTCATCGTGTCCGTGGGAAGAATTTTCGAGTTGTCGCCGAGGGTGTGCGCGGTTTCGAAGTCGCCGGAGAGCAGGATCTGCACAGTCCACTCGTCGAGGTCGTGATGGCCTTCGTGTTTCGTCACGCGCATCAGGCGGACACGTGATTTTCCGTAGCGATTGGTAGTGAGTCTTGCAGGCATGAATCAGCTTCCTCGGTAGGTGGTGTAGCCATTCGCGGTCAGGAGCAACGGTATGTGGTAGTGCTGTGCCGGGTCGGCGACGGTGAACACAATCTGGATGTAGGGATAGAGCGTGGGGATTCGCTGGTCGTAGAAGTACACCTGCGTATCGAAGTCGAGTCTGTAGTCTCCCGCAGCGAACGGATTGTCACCGAGCAGCGTCTTGCAGCGGCCATCGGCGTCCGTGCGGGCGCTGCCAATCCGGTGCCAGGCGCCCCCTGCCGGGTTGTCGCGGAACTGCGAGAGTTTGATTTCGATATTAGAAACCGGGCGGCCTATTGCGGTGTCCAAAATGTGCGTGGAAAGTCCCATCAGTCCTCGAATCCTATTCGATCTTCAGCCACTTGCGGAGGCGGAGTTGCGTGATCTGGCGCTGTTGTTCGGCGGCTTCTTTCAGCTCTGTCGCTGCATCGTTTTCCATGCGAGTCTTCAGAATGGCCAGCATTTCGGAGGCGGATTTCCCGGTCGCGCAGACGATGAAGATGCGGCCGAACTTCTGTTCGTACTCCTTGTTCGCTTGAGCTAGTTCGGCCTGGGTTGCGGTGTCGGCTTCGGCGCTGCTTTGCTCACCGGCTGACCATTTCAGGCTTTGTTCAGTAGCGGCTTTGGCCTTGTGTTCGCCGATGCGGGGATGCGAGTCGAAGGCTTGCCGCCAGTCGCTCGGTGTGAGCCTTCCCCAGACTTTATCGGAGGCGGCGAAGCAGTCTTCGGGGGTTTCGAAGGAGCGCAGATTGACCATGCCAATCGCCCACGCCACGGAGCCGTTGCAGGGCAGGATGGTCTCGGTCGCGTCGGGCTGTTCGAGGCGGTTCCAGTCTTCGAGAATGGCGTTTACTTCTCTCATGGCGGCGGCTAGTCCTTGAGGTGACAGGATAGCGCGTACTCGCGCCCGCGTGGGACGGCGGGGAAGCCGGTGCCATCGAAGACGCGCTCGCCGCGCAGCCATGTGGAGCGGACGACGCCGTTCAGCGTCTCGCCCATGTAGGGTGAAATCTTGTGGCGATAGTGCAGAACTTCTGACGTAACGGTGAAGCTCGCATCCGTATCGAAGGCTACAAAGTTGGCGTGCTTGCCGGCTTCGATGCTGCCCACGTGGCCTTGCAGTCCGGCCAGCTGCGCGGGTGCGGCGGATGTCCAGTGGGCCAGTTCTGTGATCGAGAAGCCACGGCGATCGCAGTCGGTCCAAAGCAGAGGAAGCGCGACCGAGAGCGAGGCGATGCCGCCCCAGGCTTCATCGAAACGTCCGGGCTCCTCGCCGGGCTGCGTGGCTTCGAGGCGCTTCATGGCGGGCGGGCACGGGGAGTGATCGGTGGCGATCAGGTCGATGAGTCCGTCGCTTAGACCCTGCCACAACGCTTCGCGATTGGCGGCGCTGCGGATCGGCGGAGCGCACTTGAAGAGCGTGGCGCCATCAGGGATTTCTTCGGCTGCGCAGTGTAGATAGTGCGGGCACGTCTCGACGGTGACGGGCAGACCTTCGCGTTTGGCTTGCGCGAGCAAGTTGAATGCGTGTGCTGTTGCGAGGTGCACAATGTGGAGGCGGAACTTGTATTGGCGGCAAAGATCGAGAAGCAGGGCGATGGCCTGCAGCTCGGCCTCGTCGGGACGCGAGGCGAGATAGGTTGCGTACTTGTGCCAGTCGGCGCCGCTGCGGTTGAGGTGCGCGACGGCGGCGTCGATGGGCGCGGCGAGCTCGGCATGGACCAGCAGCGGAAGGCCGGTGCGAGCGATATGCGGGAGCGCGCGTTCGAGGTTGGCGCGGTCGATGGACGTGAAGCCGTCGACGCCGGGGTAGATCAGGAAGCATTTGAAGCCGGGGACGCCGGCGAGTGCGAGCGGCTCAAGCTCATGCTGATTGCCGTCGACGGCGCCGCCCCAGAGCGCGTAGTCCACCATGCACTGCCCGCGCGCGGCTTCGCGCTTCAGTTCGAGAGCTTCAACGTCGGTTGTCTCGGGGAGACAGTTGAGCGGCATGTCAACGAGCGTGGTGAAGCCGCCGGCAGCAGCGGCGCGTGTCGCCGTTGCGAAGCCTTCCCATTCGGTGCGGCCGGGCTCGTTGATGTGGACGTGGGTGTCGACGAGACCGGGCAGCAGGGCGAGGTTGCCGAGGTCTTCGATGGGCATCTCGCCGGAGAATTCGAAGGCGTCGTGGATACCGGTGATCATTCCGTCTTCGATGACGACGACGGCGTCGCGTTCACCGTGCGGCGTGACGACTCGGCGGGAGCTGAGTGCATGTACCATAAAGCTGATTATGCAAGGAAACCCCCAGTTCATGCAGCAGGCCATCGCGCTGGCCACCGAGAACGTCACCAGCGGCCGCGGCGGGCCGTTCGGCGCGGTGGTCGTCAAGGATGGCAAAGTCATCGCGACCGGCACCAACCAGGTGACTGCCTCGAACGACCCGACGGCGCATGCCGAGGTGACGGCGATTCGCAATGCTTGCAATGCGTTGGGTACTTTCAGGCTCGACGGTTGCGAGGTCTATACCAGTTGTGAGCCATGCCCGATGTGCCTGGCGGCGCTGTACTGGTCGCGCTGTGCGGCAATCTTTTACGGCAACAATGCGGCCGATGCGGCTAAGGTCGGGTTCGATGATTCATTCCTGTATGAAGAGGTGAAAAAGCCGCTGGATCAGCGGGCGATCCCGATTGTGCGGTTGCTGTCTGAAGAGGCCTGGGCCAGTTTTGCGGCGTGGGAGAAGAGTCCTTTTAAGGTGGATTACTGATGCCTGTTTTGCGTGTAGGTCTGCTCGGGTTTGGAACGGTGGGAAGCTCGTTTGCGGAGGTGCTCGCGGCCTCGGAAGCGAAGGACATTCGCCTGACGCGGGTCTTCAATCGCGGCGTGGAGCGAAAGCGTAAGCATGAGCGTGCAAAGTTTGTGCCCGCCGATGTGGTCTGGACGGAGCGCGTTGAGGACGTGCTCGAAGCGTCTGACGTTGATGTTGTCGTCGAGCTGATGGGCGGGCTCGATCCCGTTGAAGGCTGGCTGCGCACGGCGCTCGGTGCGGGCAAGTCTGTCGTCACCGCGAACAAGCAACTGATTGCCTATCGCGGCGCAGCGCTGTTTACGCTCGCTGCTGAGAAGGGTGTGCACCTGCTCTACGGCGCGGCTGTGGCGGGCGGTGTGCCGGTGATTCCGGGCGTGGCGCAGGGGCTTGGCGGCGACCAGATTAGACGGGTCAGCGGCATCGTGAATGGGACCTGCAATTTCATTCTAAGCCGCATGGAGTCGGGCTCGGATTACACGAAGGTGCTGGCCGAGGCGCAGGCGCTGGGCTATGCGGAGGCGGACCCTTCAGCCGATGTGGACGGCTTCGACGCGCGGGCGAAGCTCTGCATTCTTTCGCGGCTCGCGCTGCGGGCGGAGATCGATCCAGACACGGTGCCGGCGCAGACGATTTCGCGGGTATCCACTGTGGACTTTGCTTATGCGAAGGAGCTCGGCTGCACCATTCGCCAGGTGTCGCGTGCGCAGCTTGACGGCGACAAGGTGAGCGCCCGCGTTGGCCCCATGCTCGTGCCGAAGACATCGCCGATTGCGTGGTCGCATGGCACGCAGAACATGGTGGTCACAAGCGGAAGATTTGGCGGCGATGTGGTGTTCAGCGGCCACGGAGCGGGCGGGCATCCCACGGCTGTTGCGGTGATGAGCGACGTCCTTGCGGTGGCCCAAGACAGCTCTCCGGTGAGACTGCCCGCGCGCAGGATGGAAGTTTCAGGCGATGGCATCGCGCCGCATTATCTGCGGTTTGTAGTAGCGGATAAGCCCGGAATTGTTGCGGCGATTGCGGGAGCGCTGGCAAAAGTGGGAGCGAACATCGACTCGATATTGCAGCATCGCGGTCACGCCGTCGGGATGCTGCCGTTCGTGGTGACGACCGAGCCGAGTCTTACGTCGACGATTGAGAAGGCGATTGCAGAGATGGAGGCGATGGAATTTATGCTGGTTCCGCCGCTGTGTCTGCAGATTCTTGTGGTCGACGATCCCGACAGCGACTAGAGCGTGGCCAGGAACTCGCGGATGGCCTGCAGCGAGTCCGAAGCCACCGCTGTGTCTTTGTGCTCGACATCCCGCAAAGCAACGAATTTCTTGATCAGGGACGGGCTCGCGGCAAAGATTTCTCTTCCCTGTGCGATAGGAACGAGGCGGTCCGCGGTGCCGTGAAGTACAAGCAGCGGCGCTTTGGACACCGCTATCATCCTGGTCTCCGCGAAGATCATGCGCGCGTCTTCCGCCGGGTGCATCAGGGCGATCAACCACGCCGGATAACCGAGGGCGCGGGCGAAGACCGGGAACTCTTCGTCAGCCGCCGCAATCGGAGCGGCCAGGATGGTGGCCGCAACCACCTTCTGCGTGGCAACGTAGGCCGCAACCGCGGTGCCCATCGAGAAGCCATAGGCAATTACGCGATGGTTGGGCGCGGTCTTTGCTGTCTCTTCGTAGATTGAAAGGGCGTCGCTGCGAAAGGCGCCTAGATCCGCCTTGCCGCCGGAAAAGCCATAACCTCGATAGTCGTAGACCACCACGGACGGGCCCAGGGCAGCAATGCATCGATAGAGCAAGTCGGCTTCGACAACTGCCATAGCGTTGCCGTTGAAGAAGAGGATCGTTGGCGCGTCCGGCTTCTTGCCCACGTAGCGATAGCCGCGCAGCGTTACGCCATCTTTGTTGAGCAGGATAGGTTCGCGGCCCTGCACGGCGCGCCACATCGCGAGCGGCGCTGACGGTGGAGGACTGGGAATGATGTTGTTCGCGGAGAGTTCGTTGAGCGGGGTTTGAGAATGGCCGCCGAGTGCCATTGCGAGTACAGAGATCGAGAAAAGAGCCTGGACGATTCGCATGTACCAGTCTAGCGCAGTCTGCGGCTTTAGCGCATCGCCGGCGCCTGCGCGCAGGGTGTGCCGTCATGGCAGACAAGGGTTACGTAGAGTTCGGAGCGCAGCTTCCATCCCAAAGCGCCGTGTCGCCACATCGCCATGTAAGTGCCCGTAAAGGCGACGCTTCGATCAGCGCGGGTTGCGATCCAGTGGCCGTGCTCAGCGGCCAGAGGCTTGGTTGCGGAGACTTCCACGATGTCGGCGATGCGCTCGTAGGTGAGCGAAGTTTTGGGCGTGTCGAAGTCCTGTTTGAAGAGCTTGAGGTAGGCTTCGCGAGAAGATACGAAGCTGCCGTCGCCGATGACGGCAACAAAGTCCGCGTCCAGAGATTCGCCCACGCCGGCCACGTTGCGGCGGACGATGGATTTGTTGGAGAACGTGCGCGCCGCGCGGATTTCTGCTTCATCCTGCGCGTGCGTATTGGGGACTTGAGCGTGTGTCGGCATCGGCAACATCATCATCAGCAGGGCGGCCAGCTCGAGCATGTTTAGTACTTCGGCAGCGATGTGTCGATGCGGTCGGCCCAGGCGAGAATGCCGCCTGCGAGGTTAGAAACGTTGGTGAAGCCCGCGGCTTTAAGCGCCAGCGAAGCCTTCTGCGAACGCGCTCCGCTGCGGCAGTGGACGATGATCTCCGCATCCTTTGCGACAGGGATTTCCGCCGTGCGGTCAGGCAGAACTCCGAGCGGGATGAGCTGCGCACCGATGTTGACGATGTCGTACTCGTGAGGCTCGCGAACGTCGAGGATGTAGGGCTTGTCGCCGGCGTCGATGCGCGCTTTAAGCTGCTCGACGGTGACTTGCGGGATCCCTTCAATAACCTCCGCGCCTGCGTCTACTTTGCCGTGCGACGAGACTTCGAGCGGACCCACGCTGGCCGGCTTTTCGATGCCGCAGAACTGGTCGTAGTCGATGAGCTGCTTGATTTCGTGCGTGCCGCACATGGGGCACTCGGGATTCTTACGCAGCTTCAGCGTGCGGAAGCTCATGGCGAGCGCGTCGACGAGCAGAAGTCGCCCGGCGAGCGTTTCGCCGATACCGAGGATGAGCTTGATGACTTCGGTTGCTTGAATCACCCCAACCAAGCCAGGCAGGATGCCGAGGACGCCGCCCTCTGCGCACGACGGGACGAGGCCGGGAGGCGGCGGCTCAGGGTAGAGGCAACGGTAGCAGGGGCCGGCTTCAGTGGCGAAGACGGAGGCCTGGCCCTCGAAACGGAAGATGCTGCCGTAGGCGTTGGGCTTGCCGGTGAGGACGCACGCGTCGTTGACGAGATAGCGCGTCTGGAAGTTGTCCGTGCCGTCGGCGATGACGTCGTAGTTCTTGAAGATTTCGAGCGCGTTGGCGCTGGTCAGCATGGTGTTGTGCTTGACGATGTTGACGTTTTTGTTGAGGCCCTTCAGCATCAGTTCGGCGGAGTCGACCTTCAGCTTGCCGACAGTGGCCTGCGAATGAATGATTTGGCGCTGCAGGTTCGATTCGTCGACGACATCGAAGTCGACCAGCCCAATCGTCCCCACACCCGCGGCTGCGAGGTAGAGCGCGAGCGGGGCTCCGAGGCCTCCAGTGCCGACGCAAAGCACCTTCGCGGCTTTCAGCTTCTGCTGGCCCTCCATGCCGACTTCGGGCAGGATGAGGTGGCGCGAGTAGCGGCCGATCTCTTCGTTGGTGAGCTTGGGGAGCGCGGCGGTATCGATCATAGGTTTTCTGATGCTTGCCTTCGATGGAAGATTCGTTTTGAGCCCGTCGGCAGGTGAGGTTTACTTCCGGCCGTACGTCGCGTCATGGTCGGGTGCGATGGTCAGAAAGCGCATGAAGTCGCCTTCACGGTGAGCGGTGGCCCGTCGAGACTGGGTGATCCGCAGCGAATATAAAGCGGGGACACCGGGAGGAGGAGTTACACTCGCAATCTTCTCCCACTTGAGGCCCTGATCCGAGTAAACCTGTTGCCAGGTCAACTGACGAATCTTCTTCAGAGTTTCCATCGCGGAGTGGCGATCCGGTTTCTGCATATTGAGCAGCTGTTCCTGAAAGACCGAATTGTTGAGGTCGAGCCTGACGAGCGCCGTACCCTCAGGCTGCTTCATTTAGCTCTTTCGACAAATCCTCAAGTCGGCTCTCCGCTGCAGGGTGGCTCTGCGACCAATCGAGCGCTCTCCGCAGATCGGCAGCGGCGGCGGGTTGATGCAGCCAGCGCTCATTGTCGGGGATTACGGTTGCAGCGCGGACGAGCCAGACACCGGGCTCGCGCTCTTCAACGAGAACGGTTGTGCCAGCGAACTGCTTGCCGAGTGATATCTGACCGTTCGCCCCAACAACTTTGATATTGCCTTCCGAGTTTACCATTACGCCTCGTTCTCCGCACTAAGGCACTATAGCACTAAAAGGGAACTGCAACAACCACCCGCGATGGAGGGGATGATCGTGAGTTCGTCGGCGTCGGCGACCGGGGTGTCTTCCTTGCCGGGGAGGTAGCGGACGTCTTCGTCGTTGAGGTAGACGTTTACGAACGAGCGCAGCTTACCCTCGGGGGTGTAGAGGTGGGCGCGCATGGCCGGGAACTGCTGGACTAGCTGCTCCAGGCCTCCGGCGACGGTCGTGCCGATAACTGAAATCGTTTCCTGCTTGTCAGTGAACGCTCGCAGTGGTGTGGGGATGTGAATCTTCATTGCTTTTATTATCGCCTCAAATTATTTCGTTACGTCGATCGGCTGGGTGGTGAATGCCTTGTCTTCCTCGCCGGTGCCGGTCAGCAGGAAGCTGTTGGTAATCAGCGCTGCGCCCTCCGCGATGGCGGTGATGACGTAGGCGCAGCCAAACCAGTGGGCCTCCGCGAAGTCAGTCGTGGACCATTGCGCGGGGTGGTCGGGGTGCGAGTGGTAAAAACCGACGATGTCGAGCCCCTGGGTGCGGGCTTCGCGCTGAGCCTTCACGAGTTCAATCGGCGCAATGTTGTAGCGGTTGTGCGCGGAGTCGGTGCGGGTGTTACCCGCGCGGATGAGCGCGGCGACTTGCAGGCCCTCGTCCGAGGTCTTGCCGAGCATGATGCCGCAGCACTCGTGCGGATAGGTTTCTTCGCCGTGGGCGCGGAGCTGGTCGTAAAGCTGCTGCGGGATGCGGAGACTCATCAGCGCCCGTCTCCGAGCTTGGCGGCCAGGACGTCGTCGGCGTCGGAAGGTTCGGTCCAGAAGCGCTCGCTGAGGTACTTGTCCGCGGAGTCGCACAGGATCGTCACGACGACCGCCTCGCGACCGGCGGCGGCTTCCCCTTCGGCTACTTCCAGCGATGCGGCGACGGCGGCGGCGGCGGAGACACCGATCAGCAGGCCCTGGTTGCGGCCCAGCCACTTGGCCATGGCATAGGCGCGCTCGGTCGCCATGTCGATGTTGCGGTCGGCGAGATTGGGGTCGTAGATCGGCGGGACGATGGCCGTTGCCATGTGCTTCAGGCCTTCGAGGCCGTTGAACGGAGAGTCGGGCTGCATGGAAATGCACTTGACGTTGGGGTTCAGCTCGCGCAGACGGCGAGTGGTGCCCATGAAGGTGCCGGAGGTTCCGAGCGCCGCGATGAAGTGGGTGACGGTGCCTTCGGTCTGCTGCCAGATTTCGTTGGCGGTGCCGCGGTAGTGGGCGAGCCAGTTGTTGTTGTTGCCGTACTGGTTGGCGTAGAAAAATTCGTTTGGGTTCGCCTCAATCAACGCACGCGCCTTCCTGATGGCGCCATCGGAGCCGTCCGCCGGGTCGGTCCAGAGGACTTCGGCGCCGTAGGCATCGAGAATGCGCTTGCGCTCCACGGAGACGTTTGACGGCATGCAGAGCAGAACGCGGAAACCGTAAGCCGCGCCCAGCATCGCGTAGGCGATGCCGGTGTTGCCGGAGGTAGCGTCGAGCAGGGTCTGTCCGTGGCCGAGCAGGCCGTCGCGCATTGCGGCTCCCACGATCGACGACGCCGCTCGGTCTTTCACGCTGCCGCCCGGGTTCAGCCACTCGGCTTTCCCGAGGATCTGGACGCCGGGCAGGTGGGCCGTCAGCCGGTCGAGGCGGATCAGCGGCGTGTTGCCGATGCGTTCGAGGTTGGCGATGCCCAGCGGCGCGATTTGGGTAGAGGTGCTCATTCGGATTGTGAAACTCCGGCTTTTCTGTTGTCGCGCCCCGTGTTGATTGAAGCTGCGGGGCGAATGTGCGACAGTTGAATTTGAGTCTAAACGTTTGACCGCGCAGGGCTGCAAGCGGCGCGGCGGCGAAGAAATCTGAGAGAAACCGGAAACCTCATGGCAAAGCGACCCAGACCGCGGAATTTCGACGAAGTGTTATCGGTGCTCGGCAACGAGAAGTTTGATGTTTCCCCGGCGCTGGAGGGTGCAAATCGTGCCACCGGAGCTGTTCGCGTCAGCAAGTACGGCTGCGCTGCCGAAATCGCCCCGAGCACCCGGCCCGACGCGACCGCTCGTTTGCTTGCCAAGCCGGGCTGGCTACTGGGTGGAGAAATCGCCCGGCTCACCGACCGTGGGTACCAGAAGTTCCTCAAGACTTCGAAGCTGGAAATTCCCGCGACGGCGGATATTCTGCGCGCGACGCACAGCTTCAGCGAAGAGTTGAAAGAAGCGATCGGATCGCTGAGTTTGTATAACGAGTCGCTGGGGACTACCAGCGACCGGTATGTTTATGACCGGGTCGCGGGGCGCGAGTAATGTTCGGGCCGTCGCGAAAGTTCCTTCGCGCGTTTCGACGGACTGTCATGTGGCTCGCTGCCACTGGTGTTGTGTTCGTAGCTGCGGCGCAGACCGAAAACAAATACGCGGATGCGACGGAAATGCCCTCGGACCGTGCCGACGCCAGTTACGCGATTTTTGCGCTAGTTCTTCCGAGCAGTGCGATCGAGTGGAGTAACGCGCCCCGGACTCAATGGCTGCTGCAGGATGTCACCACGGCGAAGCCTTTAGCCGAGGCTTGCGACGCCTCCCAAATGACCGACCTGCCAAAAGCAGTGACGCCACCGTCAGAGCGTAAGGCCGAGTGGGACGAGGTATTGGCGGACTTCACCGCTCATTGCCATGATCGGTACAAGCTGGATAATGAGAAGTTAGTATCTTCCTTGCCCGTGCGGTTGCTCAATACAGATGCACAGAGAGGTTACTGGGCGGGAGTAGCGGGCTTTATGCCCCCTGCGAACAACATCATGCAGGCACCACCCACGCCGGAAACTTTCAAAGGAGCCGCGGGCCTGCATAGCTTTTCTGCCGTCTATTTCAATCGTAAGCACACTCTCGCGGCAACGTACTTCGGGATGAGCTGCGGATCCCTGTGCGGCAATTGGACTTGGGTAGTGTTGGAAAAGACATCGGCAGGGTGGCAACGTCTCCCGTGGACACATGTAATTACGATGTCGTGAGTCAGCGTTTCGTTCTCTGCCACTCGCGATAGGCTTCGCTCTTGCCTATGCCGCGGGACTTTGCGACACGTTTGAGGGCGTCCATTTCTGGTAGTCCTTCTGCAATCATGAGCGCAGCTACTTCTTCTGAAAGTGTTGGCTGCGCTGTTTCTGAACCGGACTTCGGCGAAACTTCCAAAAGCAGGACCATCTCTCCCCGTACTGAAGGGCGCTTTTGTAGTTCAGCGAGCAGATCTGTGGCGGTCCCGCGAATGAACTCCTCGTACAGCTTGGTAATCTCGCGGGCGAGGACGACGCGCTGCTGCGGCCCGAACGTTGCGACGATGTCTTCAAGCGCGCCGAGGATACGGTGCGGTGTTTCGTAGAAGATGTGGGTCGCGGTCTCTGCGCTGGCGGCGGCACGCAACGCTTCGAGAATGGAACGGCGCTGGCCCTCCTTCGACGGCAGAAATCCGTGGAACGTGAAGCGCTCGGCGTTCAAGCCGCTGGCTACCAAGGCGCTCAGCGCGGCGTTGGCTCCGGGGATCGGATAGACGGCGATGCCCGCGGCGACGGCTTCGGCGGCGATGGACGCTCCGGGATCAGCGATGCCCGGCATGCCCGCATCGCTGACGACGGCAATGCGGCCGCCGGCTTTTAGCGCTTCAACGAGCTCGCTCGAACGCGAGCTTTCGTTGTGCATGTGGTAGCTGACGGTGGGTGTGCGGATGCCGAAGTGCGACAGCAGCTTGGCGGTCTGGCGGGTGTCTTCGCAGGCGATGCGGTCGACCGAGCGCAGCACCCGCAGCCCCCGGAGGGTGATGTCTTCAAGGTTGCCGATCGGTGTTGCGACAAGGTAGAGCCCTGGCGCGAGCGGTTTTTCGACTGCCTCGGCCTCGCTCACCGAGGCTCCTTCGCCTCAACCGGCGGACGTGTCTGGCGGACCTGGTGGACGGCGCGCGGCCACGCTTGCGGCGTCAACATGCCGACCATGCGGCCGTCGTCGACTACCGGGATGAATTCCTGCGCGCCGTGGGTCCCGGCACGTCGCAGCGCGGTAAAAAACTGCTCCTCCGGGCCCGCAGTCTGGATGGCTTTCGTCATGATGCCCTGCACGTAGCTGTCGCCTTCGACCTGCAGATGGGCGGCGATAGTCTGGCGTGAGACCCAGCCCACCAGGCGGTTGCCGCGGACGATCGGGAACGTATCCTGAAGGCTGTGTACGGTCTGTGCGAGTGCGCCGCGCAAGGTGTCCGAACTCGACAGCAGGGCGTAGTCGGTGAGCATGACTTCGTCTACGCGAAGGCTTTCGGTGCTCGTCGTGTCGGGCGCGGCGGTCTGGGCTTTCAACTGCGAACCGACGAGCGCGAAGCAGCCGAGGATGATGAACCAGAGATTCAGCGTGACGACGCCGCCCAGAAGCATCGCGATGGCCACTCCGGTAAGCAGGCTGAAGGCCGGGCCGCCGGTTTGAACGGTGGCTGCGGCCGACTTTGACCCGCCCCGCAGCGTCATGCGCGAGGGCAGCGTCGCGGTGGGCAATAGGTTCACGACCCCGAGCACGAACTGCATCCATACAAAACTGCGCAGCACCTGGCTGGGCGAAATCCAGGGCTGGGTAAGCAGTTGCACTCCGGGAGCCGTCGCGTAGCTGAGGCCCAGCAGGAGGAAGCCCATGCCGAAGTTTGCGAGTGGCGCGGAGAGGACCAGGGGAAGCGATGCGGTCTGCGGGGCGGCGTCCTGCGGGCCAAAGACCATGACGCCGCCCACGGGCAGCAGGAACAGCGCGCGCAGGCGCAGGCCGACGTAGGCTGCCGCGATGGCGCGTGCTGTCTCGCGCACCATGACGGCAAAAATTAACGCTGCCCAGAGGCCTATGCCGCGCATCGCGCTGTGTGCGGCGACGTCGCCGTAGGCCACGGCTCCCGCCAGCAGGACCAGGAACGACAGGTGCAGACGCACATCGACCCCCATGATGCGGGCCACCGGAAACGAAAAACGCAGCATGAAACTCCTTGAACTACTCGAGGAATAGTGTACGGCGGCGCACGCTAGGATAGGTTCATGCGCGTCATTGCCGGAATCTATCGATCGCGTCCGCTGGAAGCTCCGCGCGGCACCGCCACCCGCCCAACCAGCGATCGCCTCCGAGAGACGCTATTCAACGTGCTTTCGCCGCGCATCGAGGGGGCGCGGTTCGTCGATCTGTACGCGGGCTCCGGTGCCGTGGGTATCGAGGCTCTCAGCCGCGGTGCACAGCATGTGTGGTTTGCGGAAAATTCGCCCGCCGCGCTCACGGCAATTCGCGGCAATTTGAAGAAGCTGAAGGTGGGCGGGAACTACTCGGTTGAGGACCGCAGCGTGGGGCACCTGCTACGGTCGTTCGTGAAGGCGCAACGAGTCCTAGACGTTGTCTTCCTCGACCCGCCTTACGAGGCTGCAGACGAGTACAGCAGCACGCTCAACTTCCTGGCGCGTGAGCATGAGCTGTTGCTGGCTCCCGGCGCGCTGGTGGTCGTCGAACATCAGAAGAAGGCGCTGCTCGCAGAGCGATACGGTGCGCTTGAACGGACACGGATCCTGAGGCAGGGCGATGCGTCCTTGAGCTTCTATGCCGTGCCCGTCAGCGAGTAAATCCGCCGCCCTCATGGGTACCGGTGCGCAGGTCGATGGTGAAGGGAACCTCGCGGTTCGTCTGCATGTTCCAGCCTTCGCCGTGGAGCTTGCCGTCACGTATCTCGCCAACCTTGACGCCTTCCCAGCTAAGCCTGCCGGTCTCCCAGAGCAGGCCGTGGACGCCGACTGCGGCGACCGTGTGAAAGCCCGCTAGCAGGATCAGGCTGTCCTCGGGCGAGGGGATGATTAGCGTTACGGGGCGCAGCGGAAGATGCACGCACGTCTGCGGCGCGGTGGTGTCGACGAGGTAGGCGTAGCCTCCCGCGACGGCAAGCATACCGTTTGAAGCTGGGCAGGCGAAGACGCCGGTG
>CAZZYB010000046.1:0-2663 GCA_964658125.1 uncultured Acetobacteraceae bacterium
CGGCCGGTTCCTGAACCTGCCCAACGAGCCGATCCCGGGCGTAAACGTTCGTTCCGGCCCCGGAAGCATCGTCCGCACCATCACCGCCGACGAAAACGTCACCGAGATCCGCGTCGAGCGCGGTCGCGCCAACGTCCGTGTCGACCGCCCCCAGCTCAACGTCCAGATCCTGATCGACCTTCCCGGCGGACAGACCGCCATCACCAAAGACGGTCTCTACACCTTCAACGCCGACACCAACACAGTGCACGTACTCCGCGGCCAAGCCGAAGCCTTCCCTGGCAACGGTGACCAGTCCATCCGGATCCGCGAGGAGCAGCAGCTAGCCTTCAACGCCTCCAGCCCGCGCGCCATTGACATCGACCCATCCCGTGCCAACGCCGACCTGCTCCCGGACGACTCGCCCAACCGGAACTATTACAACCCCGCCCCTTACGGCGACGGATACGCCTATGTAGCACCCTATCCGTACTACGTTTATCCATACCCCTACGCCTACTCCCCTTATCCTTACTACGGTTATGGATATCCTTTCGGCTTGACCCTTGGCTTTGGCTACTATGGCGGGTTCCGCGGCGGGTACTACGGAGGCTATCGCGTATACCGCCACCGCTAATGCGGAGATGCGGCGAGCATCGCTCCCGTTTCTCACTGATATTGGGCACTTCGTCACATCGGGTTTAGCAGTCATCGGTCCGGCGGTCTACAATTCCCCGCATGACCCGCAGATTGCTTCTAGCTCTCCTTCTCGTCCTCACTCCCCTCGCGTTTGCGCAGGCTCCAGCGGCAAAGACCCCGCCGACCCTGCGCTCAATTCTGCTGGAGCAGCTTCGCTCGACACATAGCAAGGCGGAGTGGTTCGTCCCTGTAAACACCGCCGTAGCGGGGCTCACACCGGAGCAGGCCACATGGGTACCACCGCAAATGGCAGGAAAGATCGGCGAACACTCCGTCGGTCAGCTCGCGTTCCATCTCGCCTTCTGGAACGAACGCGCCCTCATGCAGCTTCGCGGCGAGAAGCCTCCCGCCTTCAGCGGCAATAACGACGAGACGTTCAACAAGTTCGACGCCGCGACATGGACTGCAACAGTGGCGCGCCTTGATCACGTCATGGCCGCGCTTGAGGACTTCGTGGTAAACGCTGACGACGCAAAACTCAATAGTGCCGCTTCAACTCTCGCGCACATCGGTACGCACAATGCGTATCACACCGGTCAGATACTCTACGTGCGCAAGCTGCAGGGCTCCTGGAATCCAGAAAACGGTGTGAAGTAGACCGATTCAGCCAGGACTGAGCGCGTATATTTAAGGATGTCCGTGGTGGTTCAGTATGCTGATTCCCACCACTCACGGTTAACTAAAAACGCCATGCGCGCAGCCTTCTTCGGCGGCACTTTCGACCCACCCCATCGCGGACACCTCGCCGTAGCGCGGGCAGCGGGCGCTGAATTTTCTCTCGACGCCATCTTTTTCGCTCCCGTTGCCAAGCAGCCACTCAAACCTGGTGGAACGCACGCGAGCTTTGCCGACCGCCTTGCAATGGTCGAGCTGTTGTGTTCGGCGGAAGCCGCGTCGCCGCAACCTACTCAGTTTGTGCCTTCTCAGCTCGACGCGCCGCGCGAGGACGGCAAGCCCAACTTCTCTATCGATGCGCTGCGTCGTCTCCGGCATACCCTTGAGCAGGAGAGCGGCGGGTCCGGTGCGGTAGAGCTTTTTGTCATCACCGGCGCCGATTCTTTTCTGGATCTTCGCCGCTGGCGGGAGCCGGATGAGTTGCTCGAAACTGCGCAGTGGATCGTGGTCAGCCGGCCGGGATTCTCCTTGGCCGATCTCGCGCCGCTTGCACTCACACCCAAACAACGTAATCGCGTTCACCTTCTGGAAGATCTCCATGAGCCGGTCAGCGCTACCGAAATTCGCAGGCTGTTGGAAGCTGGTTGCGATTGCACTCCCTTGCTGACACCCGAGGTGTACAGCTACATCCGTAGCCATGGTCTGTATCGGGCGGGCAACGGACATGGAGGAATTGAGGTATAGGTTGGCGCGGGCCTTGCGAGCGACTACGATAGTGAGTGACTAGGAGACTCATGCCGAGCACTGAAACGAACCAACTTCTCGCCGCCGCCGTGGCCGCATGCGAGGACAAGAAGGCCGAAGACATACGAATTCTCGCGCTCGATCCAGCCGAGAGCGGACTTACCGACTACTTCCTCATCTGCAATGGCACCAACGAACGTCAGAACGTTGCGATCACCGACGAGATTGAGATCCGCCTAAAGCGCGATTTCGGCGTTTATCCCAATTCAGTTGAAGGCCGGCGCCAGGGCGAGTGGGTCCTCATGGATTACGTCGACTTCATCGTCCACGTATTTTCTGCCGAAAAGCGAGCATTCTACGGATTAGAAAGATTACGCAAATCAGCGACGTCGCTGAGTATCGCTGATCTGAATGCGGAGATCAAAGCGGCTATTACGGCAACTCGTGCACCGAAAAAAGCCGCTGCGAGAAAGACTCCGCTCAAAAAGTCGACCGAGGCAGCCGACAAACCGTCAATGAAGAAGTCAGTCGCAAAGAAAGGACCTAGCCGGAAGACTGCAGCTATTTCGAAAAGAGCGGCAACGAAGAAGTAAGCACTCACAGCAGACAAAAGCAAAGCGGGACAG
>CAZZYB010000046.1:2673-14839 GCA_964658125.1 uncultured Acetobacteraceae bacterium
CACCCTGAGACTGCCGTGGTGCCGCTTGATGATCTCGCTGCTCACCCACAGGCCGAGGCCTGTCCCGCTCGCAGTTTGGGTGTTAGAAGGTGATTTTGCCCGAGAGCTGCATAGTCCGAGCGTTGTTACTGAAAATCTTTTCGGGATGGTTGAAGGCGCTGCTCGTAACAGTCTGGAAGGAGTAGCTCGACGTAAAGCTCGTTGCGTTGACGTTGTCGACAGTACCAGGGATGTATTGCGCGTGATTTAGAACATTGAAAGCTTCAGCACCGAATTCGAATGAGTAGTGGTCGAAGAAGGTGAAGCGCTTGAATGCCGACAAATCGAAGTTGTCGATCGGACGGATGGGGAGCGAGTTTCGGCTGGCGTTTGGCGACGTGCCGATTCCAGCTTGAACGTAATAAGCGGTGGGGTCCTTGGCGGTGTATCCGATAGTTGCCCCTGCGCCGTTCTTGACAGCGTTGACGCCCGTCCCAGTTCCCCGGATGCCGGCGGGATTGATGATGGCCCGGTCAATGGCTGCTCCGCTGTCGCCGTTGAGGTTGGAGTTCACGCCGGAAAGAACTGTAGCGTACTCAGGCGATTCGTAGGTATAGATGGGAGAGATTTCCCAGTTGCCGACGATGTTTTTGAGCAGGAAGTTGTTAGAGTGCTTGTAGTAGGGCAGGTCGTACAACATCTCCAACGAGATGCGATGGGTGCGATCAAGAGCCGAACGGCTGTAATCACACGATATGCATTGTGAGTTCTGTTGACGCCGTGGCGTAAGGACCGTGGCGAACACCTCGGCTGTGGCATCGTCCATCGTCTTGGACCAGGTGTAGGACAGATCCATCTGCAAACCGTGTTGGAACCGGCGGGTCAGGTTGGCCAGAAGGCCGTTGTAGTTCGATTGCGAGAAGGGCTGGTAGGAAGTGATCTTTCCCGTAAAGCCTGCCGCGAGGAAGGGGGCCGTGATATTGGAAAGCGCCTGGATAGCCGGGAGGGTCGTCGCTGCGCTTCCCGCTGCTTGAAGAACAGTGGTTCCCGAAGTTGTAAAGAGTTGATTCGCCGCGGTTACTCTCGGTTGAACGTTGAGCTGAATCTGGGTGGCGAGGTGGATACCGCGCGTGCCCGTATAACCGACCTGTGCCGTGTAGTTGGTCCCAAATGTCCGCTGAATGTTGAGGGTATAGGTTTCGGCGTAGGGAGTTACCTGGTTGGGGATATAAGCCGAGGTGGCGGCACGCTGCTGCGCCAAGCCTGCGGGTGTCGAGGGGTAGACAAAGGTTCCGCTTCCACCCGCTGGCAGGCCGCCGTTCTTCAAAAAGTTCGCGGAGCCAGGAGCTGGGAAGCCAGTTCCACCTACGTCCTCAGTTGAGGAGTACTGCGGGGGAAACGATAGAGTGCCCAAGTTGTCGAACAATACGTCGTAGGCAATACCGAAGCCTGCGCGAATGGAGGTCTTGCCATCTGGGGCGAAGTTGATACCAAACCGGGGAGCCCAGCTGGTATAAGTCGGCTGCGGTACCCCAATGTTGAGTAGTCCAGGAACAGAAGCTGCAGAGTTGAGACCCTGCGAGCGCTCGCCGAAGGGCACTGAAGTGAACTCATAGCGAAGGCCAGCGTTCAGAGTGAGAGTGGGGCTGGCACGATAGGTGTCGTTGATGTAACCGTAGAGCGCTGTCTGGTCACCATAGTATGTGTGGTTGCCGGAAGACCGCTCACCGAAGTCGTCTGGAGCCTGATCGTGGACGAAGACGTTCAGGCTGCTGTACTCATAGTCGCCGCGGGCGCGTTGCGTGAAGCCCTGGGGCGAAATGTATTTGCGGCCGTCGAAACCAAGCTTGATTGTGTGGGCTCCCTTGGTGTAGCTGACGTTGTCCGTCACTTGATAGAGGTTCTGAATTGTGAATTGAGGAGCGTTGCCATCAGGGCCGATGCTCAGGAAGTTTTGATCTCCATCAATCTGAAGAGTCGGGAACTGGTCAAGACCAGGGTATGTGAAGTTGCCCGCACCCAGGACGTTGGCAAAGCGATTGAACCCGACACGGATCTCGTTGACGAGGTTAGGCGTAAACGAATGGAACTCCGACAGTGCAAAGAGATGGAATGTGTTGGGTTGCGTTGTGAAGAACACCGGAAGTGCGGCGGCAACATCTTCCGATCCCAGCGTGTTGTAAAGGTATCGTGCACGGATGGTGTCTTTGCTGCTGATGGTGTAGTCGACCGCGCCAGTTACTACGCTGAAGTTGGAGAAGACCGGAGTCGACACCAGATAATTGCCAAGTGGAATATTGACGGGAACCGGTGTAGCAGCCCCGGCGCCGTTGTCAATCGTAAGGAACTGACCCGTAGACTGGCCAGTGTTGAAGCATGCGTTGTCATTAGCGTCCGTGACCTGTGCTCCGCCAAAGGCGTTCGCGGCGGGGACATACTTCGTGTACTGGCCCACGTTGGTAGCGCTGAGGTTGTAGGCAGCACCAAGACTGCTGAGCGTTGTAAGCCCCGCCGCTGTTGGAGTGCAGAGGTAGTAGCTCTGGCTCTGGCCAACAGTTTGACGCTCGTAGTTCCCGAAAAAGAAGAGCTTGTCGTGAAGGATAGGTCCGCCGAGTTGACCGCCGTAGCGGTTATTGTCGTAGCGCGGGTTTGGAATCTTCCCGCCAGCAATACCGCTCTCAGCATTAAGATTGCGGTTCTGGAAGTACTCGTAACCCTTGCCGTGGAACGAATTGGTTCCCGACAGGGTGGTGGTATTGAATTGGCCGCCAGACGAGTGCCCGAACTCCGGCGAAAACTGGTTCGTGATTAACGTGAAGCTGCCTACGGCATCGTTCGGCAAATAAACGAGCGGACCTGTTACGGCCTTGTTATTGTTATCGATGCCTTCGATAGTGAAGTTATTGTTGCGAGGCCGCTGACCGCCAACGGATGGTCCGACTCCGATGCCAATACCGCCAGTTGACGCCACGCCAGGGCTCAACAGCGAAGCGTTGAGGACGCCCAGCCCAACTGATGTCGTCGGAAGGTCTGACATTTCGACGTTGGAAAAAGTGGTCGAAAGGTTGGTGGTCGTGGTGTCCAGAAGCGCGCTGGCACCGGCTTCAACTTCGATCGTGGTGCTTGCCGAGCCAAGCGTTAAAGGCACATTGGCAGTCGCAGTGGAATTCAAGTCCACACGGACACCTTTGATGAGTGCGGGCGCGAAGCTGGGCGCCGTGACCTTAAGGTCGTAGCTTCCGGGCTGTAGATTCTGAAAGAGGAAATCGCCGGTGGAGTTGGATGTGAGACTTGTGGTCACACCAGTGCTCTCACTTGTCAGGACGACCGAGGCGTTGGGGACGGCGGCGCCGGTACCATCCTTAACCGCGCCAGCGAGGTTTCCGCTAGTCATCTGACCATATGCGAAACCGGGCGAAAGGGAGAGGGCTACCATAGCGCCCGCCAGGCTAAGACCAACTACAATCCTTCGGACAACGGACAAGACATGTCGCATTCTGATCGCTCCTTGATGACTGCAAAACGTTGGGCGTCGATTTCGAAGGCTCTGACAATCTCCGGCGAACAGCCGGGTGATTGCAATAGTGCTTTAAGCCCTAAAAACAGTACGTTGGTCACATATTCTGCAGTATTGGTCACAATGAGAGCACGTTGTAGGCCATCTTAGTGGGAGGCCAAACCTGCGGAGATAAACCGCTGATAAGGAACCGTTTATGTTTCGTTGTGCCAAGAGCTTCTAAGGGGTCTTGGCGTTGAATCTATGGTTTTTTGAAGAGCGTTGAGAATCCACCTCTCTTATCGGGATGTGGGTTGCGGACACGGTATGAAATCATGTTTCTGCCTTCGGTTCAGTAACTTGCTGCTCGAACACAAACTTCCAGTTTCCGTGATGAAATGAATCTGGCGCTGATCCACATCCATTCGCGTCCCAACGCCCAACTTCCATACGAAGCGGAGGTGGCAGATTATTTGAAGCTCACTTCGAGGTGGTGGTCGGCTCAGTCGCGGGGTTTCGCATCTGAGAAAGCGTTCCTGGAGTATTTGGAGGGCATTCGGCAGCGTTCAGCGGTCATTCTCTGCGATCAAGGTGGAAAGGCCATGGACTCGGAAGCTTTTGCTGCCTGGCTCGGGGAACGAAGGGATGGCGGCGTGGCGCAATTAGTGCTCGGGGTTGGGCCGGCCGATGGGTGGTCCCCCCACGCGCTGAAACGAGCCGACCTTCGCCTCTCCTTTGGCACGATGACCCTGCCGCACGCGCTGGCCCGGTTGGTCCTGGCCGAACAGGTCTACCGTGCCGCCACTATCCTTTCCGGTCACCCGTACCACCTCGGGCATTGAGGGGGCGGTGCTAAGGACGCGTCTAGAAGCGCACGACGGCTCCTCCGCCGAGTTGCTGCATGGTGTTGCTGGTCGAACCGATGACACCGACCAGTGCACCGACACCGTATTCAGCGCGGAGGTCGAGGTGCGGAAAGATCGTGAAGTCGGCCCCGAATTGAATCTGATAGACGAAGTTTCCGGTGCGTGACGAGTTCTGTCCGTAGTTGGTACTGGCTCCTCCGCCTTCGGCTTGGATGTAGGGCTTGAAGGGAATGAGCGGGGCGTGAAGGCTGAGGCGAAGGCCGACTAAGCCTCCGCGGAGTTGATTGCCATAGGTGTTGTTGGAGTTTGAGCTTTTCTGGATGAAGCCGCGAACATCGCCGCCGAGCTTCAGAGGTCCGAGCTTCAGAAAGTCGTCGTAAACGCCGAGGGTGCCGCCATACGCCCAGAAGTTGCCGGCGGTATTGAGGGCTGGCTGTGCCGGCGACGTGGCGTAGATCGAGTTGAAACCCGATAGTTTACCGGCACTGCCCATGCCATAGACGGCGAATTGTGCACGCGCGACCGAGAACGACGCGAGTAAAACAAGAGCTGCAAAGAGGCGCTTCATGATCCTTTTCTCCGGTACGTGGCGAGTAGGACGCCAAATCCTTGCCTGCGGTTATATGACTCGACTGTGACGGTAGCCCTCAGCAGTCAAAGATTCGAGAAGTTCTTCCACCTGCTCGCGTCCCCGGGTCTCCATGGTGATATCGATGGTGGTATCGCCAAGATTGACGCCGTAATAGGCGCGGTTGTAAAGAGTGTCGACGATGTTGGCGCGATGGCTGGCGATGAGCCGGGTGAGATCGGTGAGAGCGCCCGGGCGATCCAGCAGGTGAATGCGGAGGCGTATAAGGCGGCCGTCCTGCACAAGTCCGCGCTCGATGATGCGTGAGAGCAGGGTGACATCGATATTGCCCCCACAGACCAGGACCGCCGTGCGGGCGTCGGGGGACAGCGACGTTCTTTTTTGCAACAGGGACGCGAGCGCTGTGGCGCCGGCGCCTTCAGCGAGGGTCTTTTCGCGCTCGAGAAGCGTGAGGATGGCTGAGGCGATTTCATCTTCGTCGACAGTGACAATTTCGTCGACGTATTTGGCAACGACGGGAAATGTGACCTCGCCGGCGCGGCGAACGGCGATGCCGTCGGCGATCGTTGTTGCGGGATCCAGGGTGACGGGGTGATGTTGACGCACCGCCTCGGCCATAGACGGAAGACGCGAAGTCTGAACGCCCACGACGCGGATGTGGGGCCGGGACTCCTTGATGGCACAGGCTATTCCGCCGATGAGACCGCCGCCGCCGATGGGGACCACCACTGCGTCGAGGTTCTCGATTTGCTCGAGAACTTCGAGACCGATCGTTCCCTGACCAGCCATAACGAGCGGATCGTCGAATGGATGGATAAAAGTCATACCCTGCTCTTCGCAGAGTCGAGTGGCTTCGATGCAAGCTTCGTCGTAGTTAGCGCCGTGAAGCAAAACTTCACCGCCGAACCCTCGCGTCGCGGTCACCTTTACGAGCGGCGTGGTGATCGGCATGACGATGACGGAACGAATGCCGCGCTGTGTAGCGTGGTGCGCGACTCCCTGCGCATGATTGCCGGCGCTGGCCGCGACGACTCCATGTTTGGCCTGCTCCGGTGAGAGCGTCGCAATTTTGTTCAGAGCACCACGTTCTTTGAAGCTGCCCGTCATCTGCAGGTTTTCGAGTTTGAGGAAAACCTGCTGGCCGGTCATGCGCGAGAGCATTTCCGACCGCGAGCATGGCGTCATGTAGATCGATCCGCGGATACGTTCGCGGGCCGCAAGAATGTCGTTCAGAGTGATCGAGGGGGCGGCTACGTCCATGTGAGTTCCATGGTATCGGATGGTACCCGCATTAGCGCAGATGAAGCTGTGCCTGGGCGATGCGGCGGAGGTGTTCCGGAACCCCGGCGAGAAGGTGTGCCACCTCGTCGGGAGGACCGCCATAGTACGCAAAGCGATTGCCGCCACCGCGTTTAGCTTCGTACATCGCCTCGTCCGCCCGGTGGCGCAAGTTGTCGGCATCAAGCGATCCATCCGGATTAATAGCAATGCCGATACTGAGGCCGACGCGGATAGCGTGCTCTCCGACAACGATCGGCGCGCTGGTCGCGGACATCATGGCACCAACGGTAAAGCGGAGGTGTTCAAGGCTTTGCAAGCGTGTAAGGACGACGGCAAACTCGTCGCCACCGGTTCGAGCAAGAGTGTCACCACCGTGGATGTGCCACGAAAGACGCGTGGCGACCGCCTGCAACAGGCCATCGCCTATCCCATGGCCAAGCGTGTCATTGGTTGTTTTGAAATTGTCTACGTCGATGACCAAACACGCGAGCATCGTTCCCGTGGTCGAGGAACTGGCAAGTACCTGCTCCAACCGATCCTCAAAGAGGCGGCGGTTGGGCAGACCGGTCAGGGGGTCATGCATCGCCAGAGTTTCAGTGCGCCGGACATGCTCTTCGATAATGGTAAGGATCATCCCGTAGGCGACGATATAGCTGGGAAATTGGCAGACAGCGACCCACAAGGATGAACTGAGATCGTAACGACTAAGAATGCTATCCACCGGATAGATGAGGCCCCAAAGCGCCAAGCCGCTGACCGCAATGAAAACTCCTGGACTGCTGCTTTCAGCGTAGTCCCGATATAGTGCCGCACTGCCGAGAAACAGGAGGCAGTGCACGACACTGAGCGCCGTGTTGGGGGCGAAAATGGCAACCGGCGTTAGACAAAGCGACGCGAGAACGAAACCCCACGCCATGCGTGCTCGAGGACGTCTGCGACCCCTTTCGATGCGCAGCAAATGAATGCCGGGTGTGAGCATCAACAAGGTGCAGATGGCTTGCAGCACAGGTCGATGGACATTGAAAATGACTAGTGCGGACTGCATGAGAATAGGCAGCGCCATCTCTGCGCTGATCATAAAGCTTTGCCGCGTGTTCGGAGCGCTGGCTGCCGCGCGGAGAAAGCAGATACCGCCTAGCTCCAGGGTCCACATTGCGATGAGCTGTACTGCGGCGTGGCCATCAGATCCCATGCCACCGAAGATGAGGGCGGCGTTGTGCAGGAGGATGAAGATCCAGGCCAGGAACCACGCGTTGGTGTGCGGACCAGCGCGGCGGGCCAGGGGACGAAAGGCGCCGATAAAGACAAGAAGGGCGCAGAGGTTTGGAAGCAGAGCTAGATTCACGGGACCCTCCGGCAAACGCGGCCGGCTAATCCGAAATGTACACTGTAAACGCTACAAATGTAAGGAAATCCGCTAGATGTACAACTTTAGTCGCGGCTGAACTGGGTCTGCTGCTTCTCCCTGTGCCGTTCCAGGGCAAGGGCAATAAGGCGGTCAATCAGGGCTGGATAGGTCACTCCCGTCGCATTCCAGAGCTTCGGATACATGCTGATTGATGTAAATCCGGGCATGGTATTGACCTCATTCAGATAGATTTCGGGGGGTTTCGTGCGAGTGCCTGGAGTCATCAGGAAATCCACTCGGGCGAGACCGGCACAGTCGCAGGCTCGGAACGCCTCCAGAGCCATTTTCTGAATCCGCCTGGCCTCGGTGGGTCGGAGTTTCGCCGGGATGATGCTGACGCTTTCGTCGGCGCCGTTGAGTTCGTACTTGGCTTCGTAGTCGTAGAACTCTTTGGCGGGAACGATTTCTCCGACCACGCTGGCTTCGGGGGAGTCGTTGCCGAGGACGGCGACTTCAAGCTCGCGGGGTTTGACGCCGGGACCACCGACGCCTTGCTCGATGACCAGCTTGCGGTCGAAGCTGGCTGCGAGGTCCATGGCTGGGGCCAGCTCGGCGCGAGACTTTACTTTGCTGATGCCGACCGAGGAACCGAGGTTTGCGGGTTTTACGAAGAGTGGGTAAGTGAGGGCTTTTTCGAGGAGGCGGGTGCACTTTTTCGGGTCGGCGCGCCATTCCGAGCGCAACAGCGTTACGTGGGGCGTTTGGGGCAGGCCGGCGGCTAAGAACATGCGCTTCATGGCGTCCTTGTCCATACCGGCCGCTGAGCCGAGGACCCCGGAGCCCACGTAGGCGATGTCAGCTAGTTCGAAGAGGCCCTGGATGGTCCCGTCTTCGCCGAAGGTGCCGTGCAGGACTGGAAAGATTACGTCGACGCCTAACGAGGAGGCGGACTCCGCGAGGGCGAGTTCGCTGCTGGCGGAGATGCTGGCGAGGCGGTTGGCTGGGGAGGACTCGCCTGCAAGGAGGGCGTGGGCACTTTCTGACTTCAGCCAGCGGCCTTGCTTGGTGATACCAATTTCGACGACGTCGTACTTTTTGCGGTCGATGGCTTTGAGAATGGAGTTGGCGGAGCGGAGCGAGATTTCGTGCTCGCCGCTTTTACCGCCGAAGAGAATGCCGACGCGGAGCTTCTTTTTCATCACTATCTTAGTGTGGGGGAAAGCGAGGCTGTGGAACGAGGGTGGAGCCGGGATGAATCTTCGTGGTTACGCCGGGCGGGAGTAGACTTCTGGCATGACTACCGTGATGCTCCAAACCGATGAGGATCTCCTGGCGAAGGCGAAGGAAGCGCTCGCGAGAAGGAATGTCTCCCTGGAGGAGTTCTGGGCAGATTCTTTGCGGGAAGCAGCGGCAGGCGAGGATAGACTGCGTCGGCACGATGTGAGAATGGAGGCCCTTCAGCATGTTGACCTGAGGGGACCGTATACACGAGACGAGATGAATGAGCGGTAGCGCCTTCTTCGACTCTAATATCCTCATCTATCACTTCAGCCCGTTAGAGGCTCTGAAGCAGGGACGCGCGAGGGAGTTGATCCGGCAGGCGGTTGCGGCGGGGAACGGCGTCATGAGCTACCAGGTTGTTCAAGAGGTGCTGAACGTCGGACTAAAAGGTGCCACAGGCCTTCTGACTATGCGGGAAGCGAATCTACTACTCCAATCTTTCTCGCAGGATTTCAAGATTGTTGCGTGGTCCTTGTCTCTGGTGGATCGCGCTCTCCAGATCAAGGAACGCTACGAGTTCCAGTGGTACGACAGCCTGGTTCTATCGGCGGCGCTGGAAGCCAAGTGCGAGACACTTTATACAGAAGACCTGCAGCATGGACAGCGCATCGAAGGACTGGTGGTCGTGAATCCGTTTCGGTGAGGTCGGGCTATGCCGTCCAGCGTCATTTTGAGGATGAAGTATGAGCCGGAGTCTCGGGCTCTGCTCATTGTGTTTCGCGGTAAGCAGGGGGCTTACAGGTACTTCGATGTGCCTTTGGTGGAGTGGGTGGCGTTTCGGGGAGCATCGTCGAAGGGAACGTACCTCAACGAGGTGTTCAAGACAAAGGCTTATCGATGCGAGAAGTTGGCGGAAGATCGTCTGCCAATTCCATCCGCGGGGAGTGGTGACTCGCGAACGAGGGATATGAAGCTTGAGTGGGGCGAGATTGGAGAGTTACCTCGTTCGAGAAGAGAAAATGGGCTCCGAGAGGGAAAGCAGGTCTCTCCACTTCGGTCGAGATGACAGAGTTGAGGCGTGGAAGAGAACGCGAATTTGCAGAGTTGGGGGTGTGTTGGGAACGGTTGCGCTTTGCGCGATACCCACCTTTCATGAAGCCGAAAGGATAACACCCGGCTTGCGTCAGACTGAGCGAGACGCAGATCCCCAGCGGGGATGACAAACAAAGGGGGGGTGGGGGGTGGAGTCAGGTGGAGCCGAGGAGTTTGCGGCGTTCGGTTTCCAGGTAGGTGTAACGGATGCGGTGGATTACGGTGATGGTCGACATTACGGCGAGTACCCAGAGGGCGGGCGCCATGGTTCCCCAGCGGTTGAAGAGCGCGCCGAGGATGATGAGAACGATGCGCTCGGGGCGTTCCATGAAGCCGACTTTGCAGGAGCCGATGAGGGCTTCGGCGCGGGCGCGCGTGTAGCTGACCATGACCGAGGCCGTCATGCAGAAGGCGGCCAGGACGACGTAGAAGAATCGGTTGCCGCGGGCGTAGTAGACCAGCAAGCCGAAGAAGAGGGCGACGTCGGAGTAGCGGTCGAGGACGGAATCGAAGAAGGCACCGAAGACGGAGACCTGGTTGGTCTGGCGGGCTACGCGGCCGTCGACCATGTCGAACAGGCCGGCACCGATGATGACGAGGCCGGCAAAGACGAACATGCGGGCGTTGTTTTCCGGGCGGGCGTAGCCGAAGAAGAAGGCGGCGACAATGTTGATGAGCAGGCCGATGAAGGTGAGCGTGTTCGGGGAAATCTTCGACAGCGCGAGGCCGTTGACGATCTTCTGCAGCAACCAGCCGCTGCCTTTTCCGAATGCGCTTGTCCAGGTCATGGGTCGGTTTTAAGTTTAGCAGTGGTGTTTGTGGCGGTGCGGAGGAAGGCAAAGGAAAAGGCTATGGCGCTACGGGCGCAAAGGGCGCGGCGGGATTGTTTGAGGAAGCGGAGGAGATGGCCGCGGAGCGGGGCGCCGCTGGCGCTCGTTAGTGGCTTGTGACCGCGGGCGCTTGTGCCCGGACGAACGTGTAGCTGTGGCGGAAAGCGAAGGGCTCGGTAGAACCTGCCGGCCGGGTTTCCTCAATCCACATGAGGAGATTGCGCCGGATTGTGAGTGTAATGCGGATCTGGGCGGGCTTGTTGTTGTCGGTCCCTGAACCCATCAGGGTGAGGTCGCCACGCCCTGATTTCAAGGTTTCGTAGCCGCTGACGGTGTAGAGCTGGGCTGGCTTTCCTGCAGTGGTTTCGGTGTAGGAGGAGGAGGCTTGGTCGATGGCGACATCGTCCGTAGAGTCAACCGTCTTGCCGGGGCCGTCGTCGTAGATGAAGTGACGGGTGAGGTGGGCGCCATCCACTGCTTTGATAGAGATCCATGTGGGGAGTTGTACGCGCTTAGTGGAATTTGCGGGCTCTTTGTAGTCGCGGTATTCGAGGACGCCGGTCCAGTCGCCTGTCAGGGCCTGGGCGAGGTTGGGCTGGGGCTGGGTTTGCGCTGTGGGAGATTGGGCCGGAGTGAGGAGTAGGAGGACGAGGAGGAGTTTGTGCACCTGGCTAGAGTACGGGAAACCTTGGGTGGCGGGCTAGAGATTGGTCGCGCTGCGCGATGGCCAAAAATTTGTGGCCGTGGGGCGCTGGCTTACGTTCTGCTGCGGAGAATAAGCAGGTCCTTCGACTGCGCTCAGGATGACAAATTTGGGGCGAGTTGAGGAGAGCGGTCGCGCCTTGCGCGATATCCCACCCTTTCATGATGCCGTCCGTGGTCGAGCGGAACGAACGGGCATCTGATGTTGCCAGCTACTGGACGGGGCCGTGGATCGTGGTTAGCTTGAGGACTTCGAGTTCGCGTTTGCCATTGGGGGTAAGTACGGTGGCGGTGTCGCCTATTTCTTTGCCGAGGAGGGCGCGGCCGATCGGCGAGGTCGTCGAGATGAGGCCCTTGGTGACGTCGGATTCTTCGCTGGTGACCAGCTTATAGCTGATCTCTTCGTCCTTGGTGGTGTCGAAGACGATGACCGTGGAGCCGAAGCCTACCTTGTTGCGGGGGATGTTTTCGAGGTTGACCATGGCGAGCTCGCCCATGCGCTTTTTGAGCTGGCCGAGGCGGGCGTTGACGAAAACCTGGCGCTGTTTGGCCATGTGGTACTCGGCGTTTTCGGAGAGGTCGCCTAGGGCGACAGCCTTCTTGATCTCGGCGGGGAGCTCCGTGGTGAGCTCGTATTCGAGCTGCTTGATCTGCTCTTCGATGGCTTTCTTGATGTCTTCCATATAACTGGGGTCTGCTTTGCTGGGCCGCCTGGGGCCGGAAGTGGAAAAGATGATTATACGGAAGGGTGAGGCAGGGATT
>CAZZYB010000047.1:0-14632 GCA_964658125.1 uncultured Acetobacteraceae bacterium
TAAGTGTGTTCTGGGCATCGGTCACTTCCAGCACTGGAGCTTCGCCAGAGGTATAGCGGAGGTTGGTGAGCCGTAGAGATTCGGCCGCGTCGCGAACACTTTCGTCGAGTAGTTGAAGTTGTGCTCGCGAAGCTTCCGCCTCGCGGTAGAGTTCCTGTAGTGAAGCGGCGAGCCGGCGTTGCGTGCTGCCGAGTTCTACCTTCGCAAGATCCTTGCGCGCATTGCTCTGGCGCAGTTTATTGCGGGTCGCGAACCAGTCCCACACAGGAATATCGAGCGTCGCGTAGGCGGCGTAGCCGAGGTTGCGCGTGCCGTCGGGCGCGTGAATGGCGAACTGCGCGGCGTCGATGCCGTAGCTGTAATTGAGACTGAGCGAAGGCAGAAAGTCAGACTGCGCTGAAGTCACTTCGAGCGTAGCCGCATGGAACGAAGCGATGGCCGCGCGCAGGTCGGGATTATCGACGTTGGCCGCAGCGTTTACCTGTTCGCGTAAGGGGAGGCCAGGGAGGTGTTGAAGATCGCCGGCTACAGTGTAGGGCGTCAGCGGGTTCGCGAATAGCAAGACGCCAAGGTCGAGCCTCGATTTTTCTTCAGCGAGCTCGGCCTCGCTGAGGTCGCGCTGGCGCTGTTGTACCTGTAGATGGGCTTTGACGCTGTCGGCGTGCGAGCCCTCGCCGCCGTTCTCCAACTGTCCGGCGATCTGATCGAAGTGAAGCGCTTCATCGAGAGCTGTGTGCGCCACGGCGAGTTTCTCCTCCGCAGCCAACACTCCGTAGTACGTGGCCACTACTGTCGAAACCAAGCCGCGTCTCGCGACTTCGAGGCGGGCTTTCGCCGCGATGGCTTCCGCGGTCGTGCGACGCAGGTCAGCAAGCGCCGCGACGCCGACGGTTTCGGTAACGGACGCCTGGCTGACGTACTCATGGACTCCATTGTTGGCGATGAAGCGCGGGGTGCTGGAATCCGGAGAGGCTGGATGTCCGTTCAGGTGAAGGGGCTGCGTGTAAAGATATTGATTGTGATAAGTGAGGCCGGGGAGCAGAGCGGCGCGCGCAATGCCTCGTTGCGCCTCGGCTACCCGGTTATCGGCGACAGCCGAGGCGTAGGTTGTTTCGCTGGTGCGTGCGCGCTTGATGGCTTCATCGAGCGTTATGGTTTCGACTGCGGTTGACGGGACCGACAAATCAATGCCCGGCTGGCTGGCCGCGGTTTGAGCGCTGCCCGCTAACCAGGCGGTTCCCAGGGTGAATACAACTAGTAAGTTGGGTCATCTGCATGAGGAATGAAGCGCCTGTCCTGTCGGTTTCGCGGCGCAGAAAATCGCGCTTCGAATACAACCGCTAGACTGCTTGTCAGGCGGTGAGTTTTTACTGAAGATTCCGTAAAATGTCATTCATGTGCAACTTCGAGGGTACCCGGCGACGCAAACGGTAGCCTGAAAAATGAAGGGTTTTTCATTTTTGCTTCACAGGTACTTCATTCCCCGAACCACTAATAGGAGCTGCGATGCGGATACTTCTTGTCGAGGACGAACCGAAGGTTTCGGCGCTGGTCAAACGCGGGCTCACAGCCGAGCGTTACGCTGTGGACATCACAGCCGACGGTCGCGAGGGCCTGGAGTATGCGGAGGCTTATCCCTACGACCTCATCCTGCTCGATCTGATGCTTCCGAGCATCTCGGGGAGCGAGGTGCTGCAGCGGATTCGCCGCACCAACCAGTACGTTCCCATCCTGGTGCTGACGGCGCGGGATTCGATCGACGAGAAGGTCAAGCTCTTCGATATCGGTGCGGACGACTATCTTACGAAGCCCTTTGCATTCGCCGAGTTGTTGGTGCGCGTGAAAGCTTTATTGCGGCGAGGACCGGTCAATCGCTCCAGCACACTGCGGATTGGAGACCTTGAACTCGACCGGCTGACTCAGCAGGTAAAACGTCATGGTAAGCGCATTGAACTGACTGCCAAAGAGTACTCCCTGCTGGAGTACCTGATGCAAAATCCGGATCGTGTGCTGTCGCGCAACATGATTATCGAGCATGTCTGGGATCAGAGCTTCGATGGCATCACGAACATCGTCGATGTGTATGTGCGGCATCTTCGCAGCAAGATCGATGAAGGGGCCGAACCCAGAATGATCCGGACCGTTCGCGGAACGGGTTACATGATCCGCTCTGAACAAAGCGCATGAGCACAGAGTATGCGGCAACGCAACGGTTTTCCCTGCGTGCCAGGACCACTTCGTGGTACGCGGGCCTGCTGGCTGTCGCGCTGATTATCTTCAGCATCTCCATTTACGTCGGGATCAGAACGTATCTAAAGCAGACGCTACAGCGCGCCCTCAGCGGTACAGCACACACCATCGCGGACGACTTACTAAAACAAGTCGACAAGAAGGGAGACGCGTGGCTGGTAGGGGAGTTGCGCGAGTCGTATGACGCGGTCCCAAGCGATCACTACATTCGGCTTTCCACAGGTGACAGGGTGCTTTTCGGGACTGCGGATATGCGCGAACCGGCCATCAAACTGAGCTCTGTAAAGTTGCCTCAGCTGTCCAGTGTTGGAGCGTTTCATCGGCAGACTTCAGATGGCGCAGTCGTGATGACTTATTCGCTGCCTTATCAAGCACAGGATGGCCGCGTATTCCAGATTGAGGCCGGCACGTCGCTTCTCTCGATGCAACAAACGTTGAACTCGCTGACGAAAATCCTGTACCTGGGCACCATCTCAATCCTGGCAGCTGCGGTGCTAGGAGGCTACTACCTGATGAAAGTGCCGCTGAGACCGCTGGTGGTGCTGACTGAGAAGGCGGAGAGCATCGGGCACAAGAAGCTTGGTGAGCGGTTGCCCGTGATCCCAACGGGAGACGAGTTGGAGCGCCTTTCGCAGGCGCTGAACGGGATGATCGACCGCCTGGAAGATGCGCTGGCCCACAACCATCGCTTTTCCGCGGACGCGTCGCACGAACTGCGTACTCCTCTCACTATTCTGCGCGGCGAGATGGAAGAGATGCTCACATTCGATGACCTGCCGCCACAGGTTGTTGACAATCTGGTGAGCGCAATTGAAGAGGTCGAGCGAATGTCGCGGATCGTGAACAGCCTGATGGCGATTACGAGGCTCGATGCCGGCGGCGAGCGGATGGATACCGAAGTGGTCGACCTCTCGGCGCTCGTCCGTACGACGATGGAACACATGCGCCTGATCGCGGAGGAAAAGAATCTTCCGCTGACCCTTGCTTCGGAACGAGGAGCGTGGGTCTTAGCCGACCCCCTGCGAATGAAACAGGTGCTTGTCAACCTCATCGACAATGCCATTAAATACACACCGGCGCACGCGGAGAACAGCGATGAGGAGCCAGAGAACGGCGGAGTCAGCGTCAACGTCTTCACGGACGAGACACATGTTCATCTCACGATCACGGATCACGGTATCGGCATCTCACCCGAGGCGTTGCCACACATCTTCGAGCGCTTCTATCGCGCGGATTACGCTCGCAGCAGGGTCGCGGGTGGTGTTGGGCTGGGCCTTGCAATCGTGAAGTCTATTGTTACGGCCCACGACGGAACAGTTTCTATTACCAGCAACACAGGAAAAGGTTCCACTGTGCGAGTTCTGCTGCCGCTGGTCAAGGTACCGCAAAGCGAACGTGACGAACTCCAGGATTTATCACTTCATCAAAGGACAATATGATACTTCGTCGATCTCTCACTCCACTAGTAGCAGCGCTTTCGCTCTTCAGCGTCTCTTCGGCCCAAACACCCAGGCCTGGTCCTTACCACATCGCGCAAACTTACAAGCTCGGCGTCAGCGGCGGTTACGATTACATGACCTTCGACGCCACGACGGGCATGTTGTATATCGCGCAGGGTACGCAAATGTTGGCGTTCGATACAGCCAAAGGCGCCGTTGCGGGCAGGATGACGGGTGTCGTCCACGCGCACGGCGTGGTGCTCGATAAGGATGGTGTTACGGCCTATCTTTCAGACGGCGGCGCGGGCACAGTACAGATCTTCAATCGATCCACTCTCGAAAAAACCGGAACCGTTGCGGTCGGTACGAATCCCGATGGTATGGTGCTGGAACCAACAATGGGTCACTTGTTCGTATTCAACGGTAAGAGCAAGAATCTGTCTGTAGTCGACCTTGCCGAGCGCAAGGTCATTGCGACCGTACCTTTGCCGGGGAAGCCGGAGTTCCCGACCACCGACGGCAATGGAAACGTCTTCGTCAATATTGAAGATACGCACCAGGTGTTGAAGATTGCGGCAGCCGACAACACCGTACTGGCCACCTGGACGCTGACGGGCTGCGAAAGCCCTTCGGGTATGGCAATCGATACAGCAGACGCAAGAATCTTCCCAGTGTGCGACAACGCGAAGATGCCGGTGGTTGACACGGCGTCAGGCACCATCGTCGCGACGCCGTCGATCGGGCCGGGACCCGACGCCGCAGCTTATGATGCGGACCGGCATCTCGTCTTCAGTTCAAACGGCGACGCGGGTACGCTGAGTATCTTGACGCAGGTCTCTCCGGACGTTTACCGGCCCCTGCAAACAGTCAAAACACTTCCGAAGGGCCGTACACTGGCCCTCAATCCAACCACCGGGGACATCTACGTCATTGCACCGGCGATCGGATCCACTCAGCTAGTTCTTCTCAAAATCAGTAAGTAATCGCCTCGGTAACAGCAAGGGCCCGAGTCCAGTGACTCGGGCCCTTGCCGTTGCCGAAATCGTCGTAACGTGACTTACTGCTGCGGAACCAAGGTCAACAAAGAAACTCCGAACGCAATCAGTGAAAAGAAGAACGTGATGACCATAAATCCCATCATCCGACGCATCTTGATGCCGGCGATCGCAAGGATTGGCAGGGCGAAGAAAGGTTGCAGCATATTGGCCACCGACTCGCCCATGGCCACGGCCATCGTGGTCCCGGCGAGGGACGAGTGGAGATTCACGGCCGCAGGAATAGCAAACGGACCCTGAACGGCCCAGTGCCCGCCACCCGAAGGAACAAATAATGTAATCACCAGGGAAGTGAGATAGGTGAAGAACGGCAGCGTGTGCGCTGTTGAAAGATGAATGAAAATTTTCGAAAGGATTGCGGCCAAACCAGTGGCGGTAATTATTCCCATCAGGCCGCCGTACAGGGGATACTGAAGGATAAGAGGGCCCGTGATGCGGGCTGCATTCTTCACCGCCGTAATATAGGCGATCGGGCGCCAATGAAGTAGCAACCCCAGCACGACCAGTGTGATGATCACCACATTCAGGTCGACCAGACCGTGACTCCTCCTGAGTTCCATAGTAAGTGCAAAAATTCCGAAAGCTGCCAGCGCGAGATTGAGTATCCAGGCGTGATCGAGCTTCGCTCCGAAAGTGTCAGCCGTCTCCACAGGCGCCTTGGCCTGATCTTCAGCGCGGAGACGTTCGGGATCCGCGACCACGGTATTTTCCGCAGTTGGTCCCAGGTAGCGGAATACCACGGGCAGCACAACGAGAAGGACCGCTATCGGAATCAGGTTGAAGCGCGTGAAGACTGTCTGGCTCAACGGCAGACCGTGGCCGGTCACTTTCTCCACGATGTTGAGTGCCGAGCCGTGTGTGTTTTGTGAGAGCGCAATGGAACCGGAAAGTCCCTCGGTAGAAATAACGAATCCGCTATAAGCCGCGGCAACTAGCCAGCCGAAGTCGATGCGGACCCGCTTTGCGACCTCGCGAGCAAGCAGGGCGGCTGTCACCAGTCCAAGTCCCCAATTCAGCCACGAGGCCAGCAGGGAAACGACCAGCGTCAGAGAGACCGCGGACATGGGCGTGGTGGCGAGCGCTGCGATTTTCGCGAGGCCCTTGTGTATCAACGGCGAGGTCGCAAGCGCGTAGCCAGCCACCAGCATGATGACCATCTGGAAAGCAAACGTGAAAATTGTAAACACTCCCGCATACCACGCTGCGGCGATGCTTACCGGCGTGGCGGCTGGAGCAAACCTCCAGGCAAGCGCAGCACCCAAAAAGGTCAGCAGCACAGCGAACACGTAGGGGTCCGGCATGATGTTTTCGAAGATGTAGACAAACACCGCTGTCACTCTTCCCAATAAGGACTGCTTTTGTGCCGGCGCAACCATTGTGTTGATCATGCGATTCTTCTCCTTGGTCTGCTCTTACAATTCCTCATTCCAGCGACAAACTGTTACGGATAATTCATGTCAATTTGACCATCGTGATCTTAGTGATTTCAGAACATCAACGTCTGAACCGAACATTAACTTCTGTTTACCTCCAGTCACCGTCGCGTTTATGAACTTGTCAGATCGGCTTGGAAATCGCGGAGACCCACTGTTCGCGAGCACTCTGGGTATGTTTAGTCCCGGATAGAACTCCTTTATTAATGAAAATTAATGACCGCAATAAAGGCTACATAAAACTATGTTCATAATGGGCTGTTATCGTGACGTTTCGTTGACATTGCAAAAGTCATGCTTCTACATTTAGCTGGCTTTCAAATTTGTCTCTGCGGCGGTGGTAAATGAGTTTTCCTTGCAACTTCCCAAAAAGTATTCTGGCAGTGTTTGTGTCGTCAATGGTTCTAGCGCCGATTGCGACCACCCAGACTTATAAGGCCGTCGGAGAGTATAAGCTTTCCGGCGCGGTCAGGGGGTTGGCGGTTGACAATGAGGGGCGCCGCCTTTTCGTCGCCGGCGGTGACGGCATCTCAGTGCTGAATGCGGACACCGGCGCAACCGTGGGAACGATCGGCGGACTCAAGGATGCGCAAGATGTCCTCCTGATCCCGGAAATGAAGGGTGAAGAGAAGGCGGCTTCGACCAGGGGCTTTGCAAGCGACGCCTCCGGGCATGTCGTTGCATTCACTCTTTCGGATCTCAAGACCACCGCGAACATCAAGCTCGAGACCACAGGCCGCGCGAGTCTTTGCTACGACGAGGACGCGAAGACCGTGGAAGCCGTAAGTCAGGGTGGCTCACTCACGACGATTGACGCCGAATCAAGCAAGGTTCTTAAGGCGGCGAAAATTGCGACCGGTAGCGGGCAGGTTGCCTGCGGAAACATGGCTCATGTTTATGTCGCCGACCCAGCAAAGAATCTGGTTCAAGTATTGAACCACGACACCGGAAAGAACGTCGGCGACTTCCCGATGTTGACCGGCAGCAAGCCCTCTGGCCTTGCGCTCGATACCAAGGGACGCCGCCTCTTTGTCACCTGCGAAGACGGCACGGTGGAAGTAGTCGATACAGACTCCGGTTTCACTTTCATCGAGCTCAAAGCGGGCAGCGGCCCTGCGCACTCTACGTTCGCCTGGCTTCCTCAGGGCAAGGGTCAATGGAAGGCTGCGGCGTTCACCGCGCAGCAGGACGGCACGCTGTCCGGCATCCGCATGAATGCCTTCATCAACTATTCGCTGGGCGGTAAATACAAGCTGACACCGGGTTTGGGGCCAGTAGCGTACGACGAGGGAACACACCACCTTTTCATCGGTGGAACGGACTCTGGCGCTCCGGTCATCGTCGTGGTTGGATACTAAGAATTTTTGAAACTAGATAGAGGTTGATCGCATGTTCAAGCATAGACAAGTCGTCGCTGCGGCTATGACCGTTTTCCTCTTCGCCGGAGTCGCGAACGCGCAACAGATACTCTCTCCCGCGCAGATCAAGGGTAAGAAGATCCTGATCGTCGCCGGCGAGCCTGAAAAGGGTGCGACTAACGACGACAAGCTGGTCAAGAAGCACCTTGAGGATCAAGGTTACGTCGTGACCATGGCGAATGAAGACGATCCTGCCACGAAGGCCGCGGGCCAGGACCTGATTATCCTGTCTTCAACCGCGGATCCACGTGAGATCGGCGACAAGTACGCCGACGCGACGGTCCCTGTCTTCACTTGGAACGCGGTTGACTATCCCGACATGAAAATGACGGGTCCCGAGCGGCATATCGACTTCGAAACGATCGACCCGGTGCAGGATTTCATGCGCTCATTTTCCATGCTGTATGGATACTTTCCCAACGCGACCGACCCTATCGTGAAGGAGTTCCGCGGTAAGACGCAGATGTTTGGCACGTCGTACCTGCTGCCGCAGGCGTTTGGCTGGGGTAAGCCCGCGGCTGGGGCTGACATCGTCGTGAACTTCGAAGGAGATCCTACGCGCGCAGGAGTTTTCACCTACGAAAAAGGCGCGACGATGTACAACGGCTTCGTCGCTCCAGCTCGGCGCGTCGGCTTCTATTTGCAGGATTCGACGTTTCACTACCTAACCGCGGTTCATGGCGAAGCCGAGAAGGACCCCGACCTCGCCGACTGGTGGGTGGGACTGAAGCTTTTCGACGCGAGCGTTCGATGGGCTGTGTCTTCGCCGCTAGAACCGAAGGCCTACGACGCAGCCGCGACAAAGTCTGCCCTCGCCGCCATGGCTAAAGGAAAGAAGGTGCTCTTTGTCCGCCGCTTGAACACCCCTGAAGGCGAAGAGTCCGACGACCATATCGTGGAGCACTTCAAAGAAGTCGGCTTCATTGTGACCGAAGCTGACCAGACGCAACCGCAGACGATGGCTGAGGGAAAAGACCTGATCGTTCTCTCCGCCACCAACTCCAAGTACAAAACGACCAACAAGTATCGCGACGCAAAGGTCCCGTTGCTGTGCCTGGAAGGCCTCATGGCCGACACACTGAAGATGGCGGGCCGTCGTCGCTACACCGACTATGGTGAGCATGGCGAGGCTAAAGAGAGCGAGGATCCACCGGAATCTTATCTCGAAATCGTTAACTCCAATCACCCTATGGCTGCGGGTTTGAAGAACGGATACGTTAAGTTCATCAAGGAACCAGATGTACTGAAGTGGGCGACCCCACCCCCCTCGGCGATCATCATCGCAAACCTCCCGAACTCCTTTCACGAGCGCGCAATCTTCGGGTTTGAGAAAGGCGCGGCGATGGCGGATGAGTTCGTCGCACCGGCTCGCCGCACGATGTTCCCGGTTGATAATCCGGCATTCGACGATCTCACGGAGCAGGGCCACACACTGTTCGACGCGGCCGTTTTGTGGACTATCAGCGCGCCCGCTAAGTAACTGGGCTCATCCCACCGCAAGTTTCAGGAGTTCCCTATGAAGATCAAATACAGCTTTCGATTCGCGCTGGTCGCCCTCGTCGCGACACTTGCCACCCGCGCCTATGCAGCGGACACACCTAACCCCATCTTCAAAGGCAAGAAGGTATTGCTGGTCGCGGCAACCTCCAGCCCCACTGCGCCCGTGGACGCCAACATTAAGAAGCACTTTGAGTCACTTGGCATGACGGTCACCATGGTGTCCGACATCAACCCGCCCTCCGTTGACGGTTACGATCTCCTATTCCTTACCAGCGACGTCAAAGCGAAGACCATCACCAACACTTATCGCACCACAACCGTGCCTGTCTTCACTCTGAAGCCGTGGATGCTGGATTTCCTCGGCATGACGGGCTACCAGCCGCAGAAGGATTATGGCGAAGAAGAGAAGGAAGAGCAGTCGTTTCTCTGGCTGGTGAATGCGCCCCACCCCATCCAGGCGGGGTTTCCGAACGGCATGTTCATGCCCATAAAGCACGCGATTAAGATTTATAACTGGGGCCGACCAGAGCCTTCGGCGCAGGTGATCGCGTTTCTACCCGGCGAGCCCGACAAGGGGTTTATTTTCGCCTACGAAAAGGGCGTCTATACGGACCACGAGTTTGTCATGCCGTCGCGCCGCATTTTCTTCGGCCTCTCGCCGGACCAGTTCGACCTGCTGATCCCGGACGGAATGAAGTTGTTCGATTCCTGCGCTGCCTGGGCCTTGGGCGCAAAGTAGCTTGGGTCGATTCGTCGCATCCCGGAGACGCATTATGAAATTTGGAAATCGATTTAACATTGTGGTTGCAGCATCTGCACTCGCGCTGGCGAATTCGGCGATCGCGCAGGCGGATATCGACGGGCCGACGGCATTGATCACCAGCTATCGTGCCAGGCCGGAAGCCCGCGTGAAGTTTCGCAGCATCATGCAGACGGAGGGCGTCGCGCAATTTGAAAAGTGGAAGAAGGCCGGCGTCTTCGCCAGCTATCAAGCGCTCTTTACGACCTATGCCGGCAACAGCGTGCCTGATATGTTTCTGGTGGTGAAATTCAACCACTTCGCCGATCTGGCCCGCTGGCAGAAAATTGAAGAGACATATCCCGGTGGACTTCCGGCGTCGGCGCAATTGATTGCGGCAGCCGATACATCGGGGACAGCGGACATTGTGAAGGAGAGTTCTACCGCCCCGACGACTCACGAGTCGCAGTTCTTCGTCCTGGAGTATGACGTTCTCGTCGACATGCCGAAGTACACAAACTACGTGCTGGGTTACGCCGTGCCGCAATTCGACGCGTGGGAGAAGACCGGCGCGCTTTCGTCCTACGCTTCGTACGTGAATCAGAACCCCGCGGGGGCGCCATGGGGCAGCTTCATCGTGCTGGAGTACAAGGATCTGCCGTCGCTGGCTGCACGCGAGGTAATCAAGAACAAAGCCCGTACCGAACTCGCGGTTTCGAATGCGGCCTGGAAGAAGTGGAGCGATGATAAGACGGCTGTCCGCAAGGAAAAGGCGGCAATCCCCGTCCGCGCTCTGAATCCTTAACTGCTTCTGCTCTACCCCGAAAGGCGGACGCCGATAGGCATCCGCCTTTCCTCTTTGTCGAAGGCTATTTGAGCTTCGCCAGCTCCTCCATGACCTTCGCATGTTCGAGCACGATGTAGCCGTTTTCCTTCGCCAGCGATTGCAGCAGGTCTTGGCCCTCTTTCGAAAGCGCAAGCCTCATGTACTCGCGCATCCAGGGCTCGAGTGGTGTCCCCGGGGCCGCGTTGAAGTAGACGCGAATGGAACCCGTCAAGGGATAGATGTCGCCCGCTTCCGCATGGGAGTAATGCGCATCTTCGTCTTCCGCCATTGGCAGCAGCTTCGCTTGCGCACCGAGATCGCCCTGACGGTCATAGCCGGAGTCGGGCGGCCAGAAGCCGACGATGCCAATCCCGAAAGGGTCTTCGGCCACCGCAGTCATCACATCGGTCGACGAATCCACCCACTCTGTCCGCGGACTCCATGGCCGTCCTCCCAGCTTTGTTCCGTCAATAAAAAGGAAGGCAGAGTCGCGCTTGGCCGGTAAGTAAACATGGATCTCACGCTTGCCCCATTCGCCTTTGACTCCGAGCTGGCTCCAGTGAGTGATGTCCCCGCCCGCCGCGCCGGTTGTAAAAATGCGCGCGGCGAGAGCCACCGTGACCTTCGGCAGTGGGTTCTTCTGGTTGATCCAAATTGCCGAGGGCACTTTACCGGGCGGAAAAATATCCGGGTCGGGCGACTGATCGTAGCCGACAAGGAAACTCTGCGGCGCGTAGCCGTGCAGGGCTTTGAAGCCGTAGAGATCCTGGCGGATGCCGTCGCGACCCATCGGTGTGAAGGCGGATACGCCGGTCGTGAGGGCGGCGATCGCGGGTTCAGAGCCGAGCGGGTTGAGATGAATTTTGATGTTGGGGTGCGTCTTCGTGAAGAGCTGGTCGAGCGCTTCGAAGTAAGGCCCAACGAGATCGTTCGCGAGAACATAAACGGTCTTGTCCGGCAACATGTAGGCCGCATCCGTCGCGGGCGCGGGGACCGGGTGCGAGACGTAGTGCGGCAACAACGGCGCCTCTTCCTGTGCGGCGAGCGGCGAGCATAACGCCATGCCTCCAAGCAGAGTTGCGAACGCGCTCCCGGTGCGAAGAGAAGCTTTTCTGGTCATACGATTGCCTTTCTTTGATTCAGCGATCAAGCTTGCCGCGCTCTTCCGCGAGTTCTGCCGCGTTAAGCGGAATGTAGCCGGCGGCTTCCTGAGCGATAACCCGCTGGCCTTCTTCAGACAGCACCATGCGCATGTACTCCTTGCCGAACTCATCGAGCGGCATGCCCTTGCCGGCGCGGAGATAGATGTAGACGTAACGATCCAGCGGATAGCGGCCAGCGGCGATGTTGGCCGCGTTCGCAGCGATGGCCGCTCCGGTTTCACTGTTCTTGAGGGCGATCACCTTAGCGCCTCTTAGCGGCACATTGAGCGCCGTAATGCCGATGGCTGCAGGATCTTCGCTGACCCGTTGCACTACGTCCTGGTAATGGCTGAGACCTGTATAGCTGTGATTCATATTCAGGCCGCTCATCTTGTCGGTGCTGAGGAACTCGCCGGCCTGCGGGTCGTCGGAGTCGGTGTAGTCGCTGGCAAGAGGGCCGAAGGGATGCACAGCGCTCTCTGCCAGCGGTCCCTTTACTCCGGCTTGTCCCCAGGTGGCGAGGTCGCCCGATGGGCCACCGACTGCGAAAAGGCGAACCAACTGCCCCAGGCTCAGGCTAGTCAGAGGATTGCTTGCATTGACGATAACGCCGAGCGCGGGAACGCGCGCTCCCGGCGCAACGGAGGCGTGCGCGACTCGAAAGCCTACAGGTTCGGCGGCGATCTTGAGGTTGTCGCCCAGGCCGATGCGGGTGTACGCGGTGCCAAGAGGAGCGAACGCGGTGCGATCGAAAGTAAGCGCCGCCATGGCGGAGTAGTTATCACCTTCCAGCACCTTGATGCGAACGCCGGGATGCGTCGAGGCATACAGCTGGTTCAGCCGCCCCACGATGCCCGCCATCCCGGCGAAGGTGACGACCTGCACGGTGCCGTCCCGAAGGACGTATGCAGCATTGCTGCGCGGCACCGCCTGTACGGCAGCTGCGGTTTGAGCGCCCGCCACAACGGTTGCGCAGCTCAGCAGTCCGGCCTGCAGAATCTTACTTCTTATCAACTTCAGTGGCACTGCATAGGCAGCGGGCATCTGTTTTACCTTTCTATTTAACTCGTCGCGCACCCGTCTTTTCACGTTCGACGTCTTCGCCTTGATGTACGGCCTGCGCCACCCGTTCAACGATGGGTCAGCGCGACAGAACTAGAAAAGTATCTTCAACGCGAACTGAAGTTGCCTTCCGTCGGTGGCCACCGCCGTGAGCTGGCCTGCGGTCCCGGACTGAACTCCGCTGACATTGAAAAATTGATTCTGCGCGGAAGCAGGGTTAGCGAAGTTGGTGTGGTTGGTCACATTGAAGGCTTGTACTTGAAATTGCGCGCGCACTCTCTCCGTGATTGTTTGGTCCTTCATCACACCTGCGGACCAGCTGAACAATCCCGGACCATCCAGCGTGTTACGGCGGCTGGTACCTTCCTCCGGTCCGTTGAAGCCGGTCGCGTAGGCAAACGTTGTTGTCGGACTGAAGCATGTGATGTCCACGTAATTCAGCGAGTGCGGATTTGTGCAGCTGCGGCTGTGAATGTTCCGATTCGGGTACGCCGACGGCTGCGACCCCAGTAGGCCCAGCGGATCGCCTCCCATGAGGGGTGTAAACGGAATGCCCCCACGAATCGTAAAGATGTTGTTGAGGCTCCAGTTGCGAAGCGGGGCCGCCCACATGCCGCCCGACTTCAGGTTAGGCAGCGGCGCCACGGCGTTCGCCGTAAACACATTGCGTACGTCGAAGTCTGAATCGGCGCGATTCAACCGCTGGTCAAAAGCAAACAGTCCCGATACCGAATTGCCGAAGCTGGCGCCCGAGACCGCCGAGGAACTGTCGTCGATCGAATGCGACCAGGTGTATGAAACTTTTCCAGTGATGCCCTTCGGCGCCGCGTAGCTGAGCGACGTCTGGAGTGAGTGATAGATCGAACTGCCGCTGTACTCCGTGTCGGAGATCGTGCCGACCGCCTGGTTTAGAACCAGTGCAGAGCGCGCAGCGCCTGTAACTTTGACCAGGTCCGGCCAGTAGTAGTTGCCGTTCGGATCACGGCCCGCGAACGGTACATTGTTGATGTCGTTGGTGCTGAACACCTGATGCACGCCATGCGAGCCGATGTAGCCGACCTGAAACACCGTGTTGGGCGTCAACTGCTGTTGCAGGTTGAAGCTGTTCTGGATCACGTAGCTCCGCGGCGGGTTGGGTGGCGTATAGATGCTGCGCAGCTTGGGTGTACTGGTAGTAAAGGGAGTGGCCGAGAATAGGCCCTTGCCGGCCGTACCGGAGTAGGTCACGCGTCCTTCCTGGTAAGAAGGCGCGCTCGAAATAACCTGTAGCTGAAACAAGTAGTTCAAGGGCAGAACGTCGTAAAGGCCGCTCGAAGCGGTCACCACCGTCTTTCCGTTGCCGAACGCATCCCACGCAACTCCCACCCGCGGCTCGAAGTTCTTGAGCGTGGGATTGCTGGTAAAGAAAGACTTCACATAGACAGATGCGGGCGATGCCGTCGTCGGAAGGGAGCCGAGGCGCCCCGCAGTTTCGGTCGTGTTGGTGGCCATCTCATAGCGCAGGCCGATGTTCAGAGTAAGGTTCGGCCGCGCGCGCCAGCTGTCCTGAAGGTAAGCGGCATAAATCGTCTGCCTGAGGTCGTGAGGAACCACCGGCGTTCCCGGGACGCCGCCTTCGAAAAAACTGGGAACGTTGGTCAAGAAGTTGTTGATCGACCCAAAGTTCCACTCGCCGTTGGGCAAGACGCCGCCAAGCGTGTTGTTCTGGTCATACTCGACGTTCCCGCCGAATGTCAGTGAGTGCTTGCCCAGAACGTACGTTGCGTCG
>CAZZYB010000048.1:0-14586 GCA_964658125.1 uncultured Acetobacteraceae bacterium
ATCGCGGAGCCGGGGGCGCTGATCGGGTTTGCTGGGCCGCGGGTGATTGAACAGACCATTCGGCAAAAGCTGCCGCCGGGGTTTCAGCGGTCGGAGTTTCTGCTGGAGCATGGGTTCCTGGATGCGATTGTGGCGCGGAAGGATTTGAAGGGGTATCTGGAGAAGACGCTGGGGTGGATGGGGAGTTCGGCGGCTGCTTAAGAGTTTCGGGGTTTGTGGTGGTCCCAGGAAGCAGGTCTCTCCACTTCGGTCGAGATGACAGATCCGTGGGGGTGCAGAAGAGAGCGGTCGCGCGTTGCGCGATGCCCACCTTAGGCGCAAAAGCGCGCCGAAGATGGGGCACCCGGATTTCTTGGGTATCGGCAGTGAAGGATACCCATAGTGCGAGTCTTCGATAGATTTTACGCATATGTCGTGGGGGCATTGTGTTACCTTCGCTCCACACTTTCTTGAGTTTACGAAAAGGTTTCCGTCCATGTTTAAGTTCGTTGCAGTGTTTCTGTTCGGCGTTCTCGCCGCTCCGTGTGTTCTTGCGCAAAGTGGTTCGGTGTTTGAAGGCGAGGCTTTCTCGGCGAGTGCGGCGGCTTTGAATGCGGCTTCTGCGGCGGCTCCGGCGGATAAGCAGTTTCCGGCGATTGTGCTCTATGCCGAAGCTAGTTACAGGATTGCGGCGGATGGGACGCTGGATTATCGGCATCGCGTGGTGTATCGCGTGGACTCGGCTGAAGGTGTGAAGGGGTGGGCGGAGATTTCTTCGAACTGGGACCCCTGGTATGAGAAGCCCGCGATGCTGCATGCGCGGGTGCTGCAGCCGGATGGGCGGTTTACGGAGCTCGATCAGAAGACGATTACGGATGCACCGATCAATGCGGAGGATGCGGAGACGTTCTCGTCGGCGCATGTGCGGCGGGCTCCGCTGCCGGGTGTGACGATTGGCGCGATTGTGGAACAGGTGATCGAGGTGCAGGAGAAGACGCCTTACTTCCCTGCCGGCGGAGCGTATCGCGCGAGCTTTCAGTACGGCGTTCCGGTGATGAGTGAGCGGATGGTGGTGGAGCTTCCGTCGGCGTCTGCGTTCAAGGACAACGTGGTGAACCTTCCGGGGATCCATGCGACGCGGACGGAAGAGGGGGGCGTGCGGCGGGTGGTTTATTCGGCTGCGCTGATTCAGCCCCGGTTCAATTCGGACATCAGCCTGGAGAGCAATGCTCCTGAGGCGCAGATGGTGGAGTTTTCTACCGGGGCGTCCTGGGCTGCGATTGCGAGTGGATATGCTGCTGTGTCTGATCCGCAGACCGTGGTGGCGGATGCTGTGCCGATGCTGCCAGCGGGGCTGCCGGTGAATCGCATGGAGCGGATACAGGCGATTGTGCAGAAGCTGCATCATGAGGTGCGGTATACGGGGGTTGAGTTTGGCGCGGCGCGGATTACTCCGATGCGGCCTTCGGAAGTGATGAACCGGCACTACGGCGACTGCAAGGACAAGGCGACGCTGCTGGTGGCGATGTTGCGGGCGGCGAATATTCCGGCGCACCTGGCGCTCCTGATGGCGGGGCCGGGGATGGATGTGAATCCGGAGCTACCGGGGATGAATGAGTTCAACCACGCGATTGTGTATGTCCCGGCGGGCAAGGAAGCGAAGGAGCCGGCGATCTGGATCGATGCGACGGCGGAGTTCTTTGCGGTGGGGTCGGTGCCTTATGGCGATCATGGACGGCAGGCGCTGATTATTTCTCCGGAGACGAAGGGGTTGACGATGATACCGGTGGCGAGGCCTGAGGACTCGGTGCTGGTGGAGACTCGGACGTTCAAACTGGCGCAGAATGGGCCGTCGAAAGTGACGGAGGTTTCCGAGACGCAGGGGTCGATGGATGCGAATTATCGGGCTGCCTATAGCGGGCCGGAGACGCCGAAGATGCGCAGCGATCTGGAGAATTATGCGCGCAATGCGTACCTGGCGCGGACGCTTGTGAGCGCGACGCATGGGGAGGGGACGGACCTGTCGAAGCCGTTCCGGATGACGCTGGAGATGGATGGGGCGAAGCGGGGGATTTCGTCGCTGGTGGATGCAGCGGTGGCGATTTTTCCGGCGTCGACGGCGAGTGGGATGCCGCAGTGGTTTGGGCAGGCGCCGTATGTGGTGGGGCCGGAGACTTCGGAACAGGACCGTCACCTGGTGGAGCTTGCGGAGAAGAGCCGGTTGTCGAGTTATTCGTTTGCACCGTTTATTGCGGAGCAGCGGTATCGGATTGTGGTGCCGGATGGGTATGCGTTGCGGGCACTGCCTGCTTCAAAGACAACGCAACTGGGGACGGCTTCTCTGACGGAGACTTACAGCGATAAGGAGCCGGGTGTGGTGACGGCTGCGTTCCGGTTCAACAGCGGGCCGGGGACTCTGACCACCCAGCAGGCGCTGGACTTGCGGACGGCGATTGTGGAGCTGAGCAAGCGGGACGCGATTCAGATTCTGTTCGATCAGACGGGAGCGAAGTTGCTCGCGGCGGGAAAGATTCGCGAGGCGTTGGACGCGGATCGGGCGCTGATAGCGGCGCAGCCTACAGATGCGTTGCAGCACACGCGGCTGGCGCGGGCTCTGCTGGATGCAGGGATCGGCGATGCGGCGAAGGCCGAGGCATTGAAGGCGACTGAGCTTGATCCGAAGTCGTCGGTGGCGTTTGCGAGCCTCGGATGGGTGCTGGAGCACGACAGTCTGGGCGTGCGATTCGGCAAAGGATTCGACCTGGCGGGAGCGATTGCGGCGCTGAAACATGCGGCGGAGCTGGATGCGGAGGATAACGATCCGCGGCTTGACCTGGCGATTCTGTATGAGTTCAATGCCCGCGGGATTCGGTATGCGGCGGATGCGAATCTGCCAGCGGCGATTGCGGCTTACAAAGAGCTGATCGCGCGAGTGAAGGGCAAGGATGAGGCGAAGTACAACGGGTTTACGGACAACCTGGTGTATGCACTTTTGTTTGCGCGGCAGTTCAAGGAGCTGGATGATCTGCTGGCGACGTTGCCGGAGGATGGGAATCGCGTAGTGGTCGCGATCAGCTCGGCGGCGGCGCAGCGGGGGGCGAAGGCGGGGATCGAGCGCGCGGATAAGGGGAGCGGGTCGAGCGATGTGCGGAACAAGAATCTGCGGACGGCGGCGTCGATGCTGGCGCAGCTGAGGCAGTATCCGGAGGCTGCGGATTTGCTGGCTGCGGGGATCCATGGGGATGCGGATGCGCCTACCATAGCTCGGCAGATAGAACTGTATCGTGGGTTACATAAGACTTCGCTGGAGCCTTTGCCGACGAGCGATCCGGCGCGGCCGATCCAGACGATCATGGTGGGAATTCTGGCGGGAACGCTGACGCGAGAACAGGTGCTGGCGTCGTTGAGTCATCATGCGTACAGCTCGCCTGACGCGCTGGAGCGTGCGGTGCAGAAGAATCTGCTGAGTTCGGGATTTCTGCGGGCGGTGGCGGCGAAGTCTGACTTTACGGAGCCGGTGTTGCTCGATTTGCTGGCTGGGAATATGAAGTACAGCGCTACGGGGTCGAAGGAGAGCGGCTACATCGTGATGAAGCAGTCTCCGGGCGAGCCGGATGCGCCGTACTTCGTGGTGTGGGAGGATGGCGCGTTTCGCGTGGTGGCGGACCAGAATGATTTTGCGGAAGTTGGCAATGAAGTGCTGTATGCGCTCGACCAGAAGAACACGGCGCTGGCGAAAGCGCTGCTGGACTGGAAGCGCGATCAGTTGCACAAGGAGGGTGGCGACGATCCATTTTCGGGGCCTCTGCTGCCGCGGTTCTGGACGGTGGGGAGCACGAAGGCGGGGGCGGATTCTCCGGCGGCGATGCGGCTGGCGGCGATTTCGCTGATTGCTGGGGGCATGGACGGGAAAGCGTATGTGACGGAGGTGGCGGCGGCTCGCGAGCAGGCCGCGGCGGATAAGCCTGGGATTGCGCAGGCGCAGCGGGTTGCGGATCTTGATTTGCTGACTGCGTTGCTGGCGACTGGCGCGGAGATGCCGGATCAGGCGCTGGCTGCGGCGAAACGATTGCTGGAGCAGGAGCCGGATTCGCTGACTGCGCTGCGGTTTGCCGGACAAGCCTATGCATTGAAACATGACACGGCGGCGTGGCAGGCGATGTTGGCTGGTCCACTGAAGAATAAGCCTAAGGATAAGGACCTGCTGATGGAGCAGGTGCGGGCTTACCAGGCGGCGAACGATTGGGCTGATGCGCGAGTGGCGAACCAGAAGGTTCTGGACTTGGGTAAGGCGGATTCGAGCAGCTTCAACAGCTATGCCTGGCTCGGGTTGTTCGACAATCATTTGGGAGACGATGCGATCAAGGCTGCGCAGCAATCGAACATGCTGAGCAAGAATGCGAGCTTTGCTGACCTGCATACGATGGCTTGCGTGTATGCGGCGCAGGGGCGGACGACGGAGGCTCGGCAGGTGCTGGACCAGGCGATGTATGCGGGGAGTCAGGCTCAGCCGAACTCGGCGGTTTGGTATGCGCTGGGTGTGATTTACGAGCAGTATGGGGCGAAGGATGCGGCGCTGGGAGCTTATCGGAAGGTGCAGGCGCATGAGCTCGACGACCATACTTATGTCGATCCGGTGGACACGTATGTTCTGGCGCAGGCGCGGATCAAGGCGCTGGCGGGAAAGGCTTAGCGCAGCGTGATCGAGGCGCAGGCATCGAAGACGGCGCTGCGGGTGGCGCTGCGGCGGGCGGCGCACCAGGTGCATGATGCGCGGCCACTGGTGTTTGAGGATCCGCTGGCGGTGAAGATATTGGGGCCGGAGTATGCGTTGGAGCTGGCGCGGACTCCGGATGCCGAGCGGCGACCGTTTTCGGCGGCGCTGAGAGCGTTTATGGTGGCGCGGGCGCGGTTGGCTGAGGATGCTCTGGCGGCGGGGTATCGCGAGGGTGGGGTGCGGCAGTACCTGGTGCTGGGGGCGGGGCTGGATACGTTTGCTTATCGGAACCCTTATGCGGATTTGAGGGTGTTTGAGGTGGACCATCCGGCTACGCAGGCTTGGAAGCGGGAGATGCTGGTTGGTGCTTCGATTGATGTTCCTTCGACGGTGACGCACGTGGCGGTGGACTTTGAGCGGCAGTCTTTGCGGGATGAGTTGGCGGGGGCGGGGTTTGATTTTGCTGTGCCTACGATGACGGCCTGGCTGGGTGTGGTGCCTTATCTGACGCGAGAGGCTTTTGGTGCGACCGTGAGGTTGTTGGGGAGCTTCGCGAAGGGGAGTGAGGTGGTGTTTGATTACTCGCTGCCGCGGGAGGCGCTGGGGGAGCGGGAACAGTTGATGCTGGACTCGTTGATGGAGCGGGTGAGGTTGGCGGGGGAGCCGTTCAAACTTTTTCTGATGCCGGAGGAGTTGGCGGCGGAGCTTGAGGCTGGGGGGTTGAGGGTGGTCGAGGATCTGGATGGGCCGGCGATGACTCAGAGATTGTTTGAGGGGCGGACGGATGGGTTGGGGTTGCGGGGGAAGGGTGGGAGGGTTTGCCGCGCGGTGGTGGTTTGAGGTTGCGGCGGTGGGTTGGTATGAGCTCAGAGAAGTGTGAGGCTTAGAATTTGGTTGTGCTGACTTATCAGGATGTGTTGGAACGGCTGCGGACCATGGGGCCGGAGATGGCGGCGAGTGGGCCGGTGCGGAAGTTTACGCTGGATCATATACGGGCTTTGTTGAAGGCTTTGGGGGAGCCGGAGAAGACGTTTCCGTCGGTGTTGATTGCGGGGACGAATGGCAAGGGGTCGACTGCGGCTACGCTGGCGAGTGTGGCGAATGCTGCGGGGTTGAGGGTGGGGCTGTATACGTCGCCGCATTTGTTGCGGGTGAATGAGCGGGTGATGGTGTCGGGGGCTGACATACCGGATGGGGATTTTGCGCGGGTGTTTGAGGTGGTTGATGGGGCGGCTCATGCGCTGGTGGCCGATGGAGTGTTGCCGAATTATCCGAGTTATTTTGAGTTGCTGACGGCGACTGCATTTACGTATTTTGCGGAGCAGCGGGTGGAACTGGCGGTGCTCGAAGTGGGGTTGGGGGGGCGGCTGGATGCTACGAATTCGGTGGAGCCGGTGGTGTCGGTGATTACCGATGTTGCGATGGACCACATGGAGTATCTGGGGAATACGCTGCCGGAGATTGCTCGGGAGAAGGCCGGGATTCTGCGGCGGGATGGGGTGCTGGTGACGTTGTCGCAGCATCCGCTGGCGAACCAGGCGATTGGGGAGGTGGCGATCGAGTTGGGGGTGCGGGGGGTGGATGCGGCGAGGTATCTGCCGCCGCTGCGCGGAGAGGGATTAGGGATTAGGGAACAGGGATTAGGTAAGACACTGCTGGCTCGGAATCGGTATGAGCTTTCAGTGGAGGGGGCGGTGGTCGAGATCGATTCGCCGCTGGCTGGGCAGCATCAGCAGAGGAATATTGCGCTGGCTGTGGCTGCGGCTGTGGAGCTGCGGTCGAACCATGGGTTTGCGATTTCGAATGCGGCGATCGAGAAGGGCGTAAGGGAGACGGTTTGGCCGGGGCGGTTGGAGTTGCTGGCTTCGACTGGTCATGCGCCGCTGTTGTTGGATGTGGCGCATAATCCGGCGGGGTCGTGGACGCTGCGGGCGGCGATTGCGCAGCTGCCGGAGGAGATGCCGCGGACGCTGATCTTTTCGTGTCTGCGGGATAAGCAGGTGTCGGAGATGGCGCAGGTGTTGTTGCCGCTGTTTGATTCTTCGTCGGGCGATCCGCTGCGGGCTAGGGATCACGTGATTCTGGCGCCTATTCAGAATCCTCGGGCGGCGACGGTGGATGATTTGCTGGCGGCGGCGAAGGCGCTGGATGTGCCGGCGCATGCGGCGCCGCATCTGCCGGGAGCGTTGATGCAGGCTCGGGCGGTGACGCCGTTGGATGGGATTATTGTGGCTACCGGGTCAGTATTCCTGGTGGGGGAGTTGAGGGCGCTGGCGGTGGATGGAGAGTAGTGGCTGCTAAAAAGCAGGTCTCTCCCCCATTCGACTTCGCTCAGGGCGAGATGACACAGTTGTGGTGGTTCGGAGGGGAGCGGTTAGCATGGTGGGGATGCCAGAGCCTGTCGAGATTGTTCAGCCGGAAGAGAAGGCGGAGAGCGCCGTCGAGGTGGAGGAGTACAGGATCGACCACCAGGTGCCGTTTGGGTTGAAGTGGTTTTCGAATTTGGTGATCGTTCCGCTGGTGGCGTTGGCGACTGTTTTCTTTGGGTGCGTTTCGCTGGTGGCCGGGCTGTGGGATAAGGCGGGGAGTCAGCAACATTTCATTGCGCGGCAGTGGGCTCGGGTGCTGTTGCGGGTGGCCTGGTCGCCGGTGACGCTGGTGAATCCGGAGCGGCTGCATGTGCATGAGACGGCCGTTTATGCGAGTAATCATCTGAGCTACTTCGATACTCCGGTGCTGTTTGCGAAGCTGCCATTTCAGTTTCGGATATTGGCGAAGGCTCCGCTGTGGAAGATTCCGTTTATCGGGTGGTATCTGCAGCGGTCGGGGCAGGTAGCTGTCGACCAGAGCTCGGCGCGGTCTGCCGTGGCCAGCCTGGCGCGGGGGGTCAAGACGCTACAGGCGGGGATGCCGCTGGTGCTGTTTCCGGAAGGTGGACGGGCCTGGAATGGCGAGACGAAAAAGATGGTTTCGGGCGCGGCGTGGATGGCGATCAAGGCGCAGGTGCCGCTGGTTCCGCTGACGCTGGTGGGGACGTATGAGCTGTTGCCGATTCATACTTATGCGTTGCGGCCACGGCCGCTGAAGTTGATTGTGGGGGAGCCGATTTCTACGGTGGGGATGACGACGAGGCAAGCGGATGAGTTGACGCAGAGGGTGTTCGAGGTGATTACGCGGAGTTATATCGCGGAGCATGGGTAGGCCGTTTTCGCGGAACAGGTGGCCGCCCCAAACGCAGATTCCCTCCGGGAATGACAAACAAGAAAGCTATGCGGCCTCCGGTACACTCTCAGTGTGATTGCGCATTTGCGAGGACGGGTGTTCGGCAAGACTCCGAGCGCGGTGGTGGTGGAGTGCGGCGGCGTGGGGTATGACGTCGCTATTTCTGTTTCGACTTTTACGGCGCTGCCGGCCGAGGGTGCGGAGTGCTCGCTGTTTATTCATACGCATGTGCGCGAGGATGCGCTGGCGCTGTTTGGGTTTGCGGAGCTGGCGGAGAAGCGGCTGTTTGAGAAGCTGCTGACGATTTCAGGGATTGGGCCGAAGCTGGCGATCACGGTGCTAAGTGGGATCTCTGCGGAGCGGCTGGTGGGGGCGATCCGCGGACAGGATCACGCTACTCTGACGAAGATTCCGGGGATTGGGAAGAAGACGGCCGAGCGCGTCGTGCTGGAGCTAAAGGACAAGCTCGACGATATGGTGGGGTTTGCGGCGGAGGTGAATGCTCCGCGGTCGCTGGGAGCGGTGGCGGACGATGTTTTGAGTGCGCTGGTGAATTTGGGGTATCCGCGGCCTGTCGCGCAGAAGGCCGTGGAGAATGCGGCGAAGGATGCCGGGGATGGGTTGGATTTCGAGAGGCTATTCCGCGCGGCTATGGCTGCGGTGAAGTAGCTAGGCGCGGCGGCGGTAGCGGATGGCGAACTCGTAGCCTGTGTTGGGAGGGAAGAGTTCGGCGATCATGCGCAGGCGGGCGGCGAGGGGGGCGGGAGCAATGAGGGGGTACTCGCGTTCGCGGAGCTCGGAGTAGTCGAAGTCTACGGCCAGTGAGAGCAGGTAGATGGCGAGCGCGTCGGAGAAGGCGGCGGTGATGAAGAGGCCGCGCTCCTTTTCGTCGATTTTTGCGGGCTCGGCTGCGGCGGTCATCGTGGCGAAGTTGCGGCCGCGGCGCGAGGGGGGCGTGGGCGCGGGTTGGTAAGGCTCCTCGTGGATGGGGCGGCCGAGGGCCAATTGGCGGGACTCCCAGGCGTCCATGCTGGTTTCGCCCTTGATGTTGGTGGACGCCTGCTGCCAGACGAGCTCGGCAAAGGCTTCGGGAACGCCGGTTTCGTCGACGAAGGCGTGTGCGATGTTGATGAAGAACTCGAAGCAGAGGGCGAAGCGGTCGCCCATGAGGCGCGTGGAGATGAAGATGCCTTGATGCCCGGTGCCGAGTGAGACGTTGCGGTGGCAGATGGCTTCTTCGTCCAGCTCGGCGGAGTAAGCAGAGGCGACCATGGCCTGGTCAGGGGAGGATTTGGGGGCTGTTTCTGTCTCCATGGGCTCGCGCAGGGCGAGGGGGACGAAGAAGTAGGTGTTGGCCTTGAGGGCCGCGGTGATGGCCGGAGGGACCGCTTCGATCATGCTCTGGAGGTCGAGTGCGGGGACTCCGGTCTCGCCGAAAGTGGCAAAACGCAGGCCATTTGAGGAGCGGCGCTCTTCTACATCGCGCGCTACCTGCACCGCCTTTACCAGTCCCGTCTGCGCGCTTTCGGCCATCCGTCTATTCTAAATGAATGACGAATGCGTATGGACTGGAACGAGCGCGGCAGGAAGGCATGTTGTTCGGAATTCCGCTAGGTGAATTGGGGTGGTTTTCGACGCTTTTGATGAGCTTTGCGACGGGATTCGCGGCGTTTTTTGCAACGACTTTTGTGGCGATCGTGTCGATGCTGATCTACCTGATGGCTACGGGGAAACATCCGGACTTTTCGCTGACGTATAAGCGGGCGGGGTTGCCGGTGGGCTTGCTGGTGCTGGTGTTGGCGCTGGGGTACCTGGGGACGCTTTGGGCGAAGCGGAAACTTAGGGGTTAGAGCGCAGAGTGAAGAGTGAAGGGAAAGACAAGAGCAAGCGCCCTGGTCCTTTGTGACGACGACTGCATTGAGGCTGGGGACGGACGGGTGGGCGGGCGAGACGAATCGCCTGGGTGCGCGTATCTTTAGGTATCCGTAAGTCAAGATTTTTTCGAGGAGTTTTCCGCATGATATTTGTACGCACGCTGCTGCGTTGGAGTGTGGCCGTTACTGTGGCCGTAACTCTCTTCCCTGCTTTTCAAGCTGCTTCGGCGCAGAAGAAGAAGGGTGCCGAGGTCAAGGCTGAAGAGAAGGTGGAGCGTAAGGGTGAGCAGCCGGGTGGGTACTATGGCACGCAGCCTGGGGTCGAAGATGTCGACCTGACGATGTACTCGCGGATTCGGACCGAGGGCTTTACGCATGGGAAGGTGATGCAGTTTGCGGGGGCGCTGGCGGATGGGATTGGGCCGCGGCTGACCGGGTCGCCGAATATGGCGAAGGCCAATGCGTGGACGCGGGATACGCTTTCGGCGATTGGCCTTTCGAACGCGCACCTGGAGGATTGGGGTGAGTTCGGGATGGGGTGGCAGCAGATCAATACGTGGGGACGGATGGTGTCGCCTGATCCGGAACCGCTGTGGCTGCAGGCTGCTCCGTGGAGCCCGGCGACGAATGGGCCGGTGAGTGGTGAGGTTGTTTATGTGGTTCTAAACGACGAAAAGGATTTGGACGCGCTGAAAGGCAAGCTCAAGGGCAAAATTGTACTGCTGGGTGCGATGCGTCCTACACCGGATGTTACCGAGCCTCTGTTTCATCGCTACACCGATGCGGAGTTGAAGGAGATGGAGAGCATCGAAGGCGATAACGATGCTCGGCGGAGAGCGTTCCTGGGGAACCAGACGATTGAGCAGTTTATGGCTGCCCGCGCCAAGGCGGCGGCGTTACGCACGAAGGCACTGAAGATGATGGCGGATGAAGGCGTGGCTTTCATCATTACGCCGAGCCGCGATGGTGGAAGTGGTGGCGGGACGGGCGTCATCTTCGACGACAACGGAGCGGACCTGGTCCGCAATGCGCAGCTGCGTGAGAATGCGGTGACGATTCCGAATGCGGTGATGATGATCGAGCACTACAACCGGCTGGCGCGGTTGGCGACGAACCATGTGCCGGTCACGGTTGAGGTGAACATTGAGGCGAAGTTTACCGGCGACCATGAGCATGGGTTCGATACGGTGGCAGAGATTCCGGGGACCGATCCGAAGTTGAAGGAGCAGGTCGTGATGGTCGGCGGACATCTCGACAGCTGGATTTCGGGCACGGGTGCGACGGATAACGGCGCGGGTTCGATTATGGCGATGGAGGCCGTGCGCATTTTGAAGGCGCTGGATGTGCATCCGAAGCGGACGATCCGCATTGCGCTGTGGAGCGGTGAGGAAGAAGGGCTGTTCGGGTCGGTGGGTTATGTGACGCAGCACTTTGGAAAGTTTGCGCCGTCCGCGATCCCTGATCCTCCCGGCACGCCTGCGTTCATGAGCAGGAACAAAGGCCCTCTGCAGACGACCAAGGAGTGGGAGACGCTGGACGCTTACTACAACCTTGATAACGGCACGGGTAAGGTTCGCGGGGTCTATACGCAGCAGAACTGGGCTGTTGGGCCGATCTTCAAGCAGTGGATTGCACCGCTGGCCGACCTGGGCGTTTCGACGATCAGCTATCGCGATACCGGCGGGACCGATCACCTCGGGTTCGACGCGGTGGGTCTGCCGGGGTTCCAGTTCATACAGGACCCGATGGACTATGAGACTCGGACGCACCACTCGGACATGGACACCTATGATCGGCTGCACCCGACGGACCTTGAGCAGGGTGCGATTGTTGAGGCGATCTTCTTGTGGAACACGTCGCAGCGTGAGGCGATGATGCCTCGGAAGCCGTTTCCGCATCCGGAGAACGAGCAGAAGATGAGTGCGCCGATTCCGGGGATTTATCCGAATGCGGTGGTGCCGGATGCTGGTAAAGGTGATGGGACGCAGCGTCCGCCGCAGTAGTTTCGCGGTTGCAAAATCGAACGGCGGAGGCTTCGGTCTCCGCCGTTTTGTTTCAGGGTTTGAAGCCGACACTCTCCCAGAGCGGGCCCGGCGTATAGACCGCGCCGGCTGCAACGGTTCGCCAAACTGCGCGCGTGTTGTGGATGTCGGCGAGAGGATCGGCGTCGAGGAGCAGAACGTCCCCTCGCTTGCCGGGAGTGAGAGAGCCGGAGTCTTTTTCGACCCCGGCGGCGCGCGCAGCCTGGATAGTGGCTGCCTGCAGTGCTTCGAGTGGAGTGAAGCCGGCGTCGACGTATAGTTCGAGCTCGCGGTGTAGAGAGTAGCCCGGAATGGCCTGATCAGTGCCGGCAACGATGGGTATACCGGCGGCGTGGAGAGCGCGGAGTGTAGCCATGAAATTGCCCCAGAGACCATTCGCACGCTGGATGGTTTTGGCATCGGTGATCGTCGGAGGGTCGAGTGCTTCGCGGAGTTGGGGAGCGACGTGGTTGATGCCGGGTTCTATCTCCGCGAAAGGCCGGGTGGGGAAGTCGGTTTCGTACAGCGCCATCGTGGGATCGAGCACGGTGTGGTGCGCCTGCAGGGCGTTGATGAAGTTTTTGGCGGAGTCACTGGTGGCACTGAAGGCAGGGACCTTTGTCCTGTCGCGTTTGCCGTCGGGGCCGAGTACGGGCGGGGCGAAATAAGGGAGGTCGTAACTGATGTGGTTGATCTGATCCATGCCCGCATCGATGCCCTGGATAGCGGTCATGCCCTCCGGGATGTGGCCGGTAACTGTCATGCCGCGCTTGTGGGCGGCCGCCGTGATGGCGCTGACGATTTCGGGCTTGACGGAGCTGTAGATTTTGATCTGAGTCGCACCAGCGTCCTTGTACTTTTGCACCCAGGCTTCAGCCTGCTCGGGAGTGTCTGCAATGATGGCGCCGAGCGACAGTTTGCCGGTGCCGTCGATGACGCCCGCGAACTCGAGATGTGGGCCGACCGCGGGGTTCTGCTTACGGTCGAGTTCGTCGTGGACTGTCTTGATGAAGGAGAATTCATTGCCGACGTCGCGGACGCTGGTAACGCCAGCGGCGAGATAGATGGGTCCCCACTCCACCTGCTCGTAGTGAGCGTGCATATCCCAAAGGCCAGGGATGGCGAACTTTCCTGCGGCGTCGAGGACCTTTGCACCTTTTGGTATTTTGACGGTTGAGCGTGGACCCGCGGCGGTGATGACGCCGTTTTCGATGAGGATGGCCGAGTCTTTTGCCGTGATGCCGGAGGAGTCTTCAAGCGTGGCGCCGACGATAGCCAGCGTGGGAGTGGCCGGCATGCGGGCGATTGCACTGAGGCGGCCCAACTCCTTGAGGTTGGCTTTCACGGCTGCGGAGATGAAGGTGTTGAGATGTGCGGCGTAGGGCTCGCGGACGGCTTCGAAGTGATCGAACTCGGCGTCGGTGCTGACGAGGGCGATGAGGTTGGTGGCGTCGTCCATCCATAAGGTTTCCTGGCCCCAGATGAGACCGCTGACGGTGTACCCATGCGCCGGGTGTCCTTCGACTCTGAGGGTTTCTGCCGGAGCGATGTGGACGTGCGTCGCGGCGGGATAGACAGTGAACTCCGCAGGCTTGTTGTGGCTGAGCCACCAGCGCATCATCTGCTCCTGCATGGCAACCGGAGAGTAGCCGTCCGTGATGAACCATGGGCCGGTTGGCGCGAGAGTGCTGGTCTTGCTGACCCCAGCTTTGGTGCGAACCAAGGTGAGCGTTTGATCGCGTGCGCTCAGGGATTCGTCAATCTCTGATTGCCGACTGACCTGGCCCTTCGTGAAGTAGCTGATCGGACGCATATCGGCCGACTCTGCTGTGAAGCTGGTCTTGAGTGGGACCGGCGAACCACGATCGGTGAAGAGGAAGTCGGAGGTAAGCGTGTACTGTTCGCCAGACTTCGCAATGCTGTAGGTTTCTTTGCCAATGGCCCGGGCAAACTTGTGCAGCACGAAGGCGCCGTCCGTGGAGGGTGTGGTCTGGGCCGTTCCGCAGTTGACGGCAGCAAGGGCGAGAGACAGTGCGAGGATCTGGCGTAGTGCTATCAAGAGAGGGAACTCCTTGTGAGAGGCGATGGGGGCCCGCTGCGACGTATTCATTGTTCCACGAGGCAAACAGCTATCATGCAGAGTGGATATGCCTACGCACTTTTCTCCTGAAGCTTTGAAGTTTTTACGCGGTCTTGCCAAGCATAATGATCGCGAGTGGTTTGAGCCGCGGCGGGCGATTTACGAGCGGGCGCTGAAGGAGCCTATGCTAGCGCTGATCGATGAGGTCACTGCGGCGATGGAGGATTTTGCGCCGGAGCATGTGCGGCCTCCGCACAAGATCATGATGCGGATCTATCGCGACATTCGGTTTGCGAAAGACAAGCGGCCGTATAAGCGACACGTGTCGGCGTGGTGGGCGCGGCGGGGTATGGAGAAAACTTCGGGGGGTGGGTTCTATCTGCATATCCATCCGGATGAGGTGCTGGTGTCGAGCGGGGTGTACATGCCGGAGCGCGAGCAGTTGCTGGCCATTCGGCGATATCTTTCGGAGCATGCGGAGGAGTATCGTGCGCTGCATAAGAAGATTTTGAAGGCGAAGGGTATGTCGATGACCGGCATCGACGGCGCGCTGCTGACGCGGGTGCCGAAGGGGTTTGCGAAGGATGATCCGGCGGATGAACTGGTGCGGGCGCGCAACTGGGGTGTTCATGCGAGCCTGCCTTCGTCGCTTGCGGAGCAACCGACTTTGGTGCGTGAGATTGTGAAGCGGTT
>CAZZYB010000049.1:0-14419 GCA_964658125.1 uncultured Acetobacteraceae bacterium
CTTTCTTCGCTGCCTTTTTTGCGGGAGTCTTCAGGGTTGTGCCGAGATCCGTTTCCGCCTCATTCCTTACAGGCTGCACCGACTCGCGATTGGGGGGATCGTAGGGCAATCCGGGAGTGGACGGGATGCTGAACATCTTGGCGTCTTCGGCGTGTGTCGTGTCGTGCGGGGCGCCTTCGTCTTCATCGTCACGGGAGGAGCTGAACTCCTCTTCTTCGTCGTCGGCGTCTTCATCGTCTTCATCGAGGCCGGCATGATCTTCGCCGTCTTCTTCAAAGTCCTCATCGGCGGATGCGTACATCTTGATCAACTCGTCTTCAAACATTGTGACCGTCTCCCGATTGCAGCGCTCTTGCGATTGGTTGCGAGCGTTTTATCCATTCAAATTCGATGCGGAACAGAGGGCTACGAACTTTTCCCGCCGCAGAATACAGAAACAGAATTACGCTTGGCGCACACAAATAGCAAGCACCTTTTTTGGTGCAGTGAATATTTTCTGATGACCTTCGAAAGGATCGGTGATGAGTCCAGCTGATTTCAGCTCTTGTCTCGTCCGCGTTAACGTTTCTTCCGCGATTTTTTCGACGAAGATTTCGACGCTGGATGCGTCACGGAAGTTGCGTGTGTGGAGCGCGCGCTTCCCGTCGTCCGGGCATGTCTGGTTGTATCGCGTTTCTTTCTACCTCGGGTGGCATGCGTTCCGGGAGCAAGACGCACAGGCTCCGCGACGTAGAGAGCGCGCCCTGCGGCCACGCGTCCGGCGGTGAGATGGTTCCAGGACCGCAACTGTTCTACGGTGATGCCGAAGCGATCGGCGACTGTGACCAGCGTGTCGGATCTGCGCATCGTGTACTTCCGCTGCGCGATGTTGCTGGTCGAGGCGAGAGGAACGACGAGCTCATCGTCCACGGCGAGCGGCTTGGCTGCGCTGACTTCGTTGACCTCGGCGATTTCGGCCGGACGCGCGTGGAAGGATGTGGCGATGGAGTCGATTGTCTCGCCGGTGCGCACGATGTGGAAGCGCCAGTTGGCGCGCTTGTCTTCGGGTATGTCCTTGAGGCGCTGGTTGAACTGGTCGCGCGTGCCCTGCGGAATATGCAGGTCGTATTGCATGTCACGCGGCGTCGTGAGGCGGAGCAGAGCAGGATTCAACGCGACGATGCTGGCGACAGTGGTGTCCGTGACGTCGGCGACGAGTTTCATGTCGATGGCGTAGTCGGTTGTGACGGTGTCGTAGAGAAGAGGAGGATCGAGGACGACTTTATCCAGCCCGTATTTCTCCGGGTTCTTGGCCATGATCACGGCGGCGAGAATTTGCGGGACGTAGGCGCGGGTTTCCGCGGGCATGCCGCCGCGGCGGTAGAGCTCCCAATAATCGGCGTAGCCTGTACGGCTGACCAGGCGCTGCACGTAGCCTGGGCCCCAGTCGTAGGCGGCCATGGCGAGGTACCAGTCGCCGAACTGGTTGTAGAGGGCCTTCATATACTTCGCGTACGCGACCGAAGATTTTTCCGGGTCGAAGCGCTCGTCGAAGTAGCCGTTGCGCTGAAGGCCATAGCCACTGAAGGGCATGAACTGCCACATGCCGCCGGCGCCTGACTTGGCGTTGAGTGCCTGGGGCTGAAAGCCGGACTCGGCGACCGCAAGGTAGATCAGATCCTGCGGCATGTTCTCTTTGGCGAGGATGCCCTGGATCATGGCCTTGTACTTGCCGGCGCGTTTGAGCGAAGCGGCCATGTGGGCGCGGAAGCCCGGCGAGTTGGAGAAGACTCCGATGTAGCCGGCTACCTGGTCGTTGATGACGAGCGGCAAATCGGATGTTGTGTTGAGCTCCGTCTTCAGCTTGGCGACGAGCTCGGGGTTGGCGGGGAAGGTGATGTCGGTGGCGGCGTCGAGCGGTGCGGCCTCGACCCGCGGAGAGAAGCCGTTGCCCTGCTTGAGGGCGACCATCTCCAGCGAGTTGATGGCGGAGAGCAGGTGGTCGAACTCGTCCGAGAGCTGGGGGTCACCCTTGAGGTCGATGCCGCTGGAAAGCATGATGTCGACGGCGGCGTCGAAGTCCTGGCGCGCCGCGTCGAGGTGGTTGGAGTTGTAGTTGGCAACGCCGGATCTGTAGTTGGATTCGGCGCGGGCGATGATGTCCTGCACCTTGCGAGCCTGCTGGTTGGCGGCAAACTGGGCTGCAGCCGTTTGACCATTGGGCTGCTGCGCCGACACGAACGCGGAGGCAAGCAACAGCGTTACGGAGGCCGCGGCCGACAGGAACTGCCGCGTAATATGTGTGGTCCGCTCGGTCGTCATCAACCTAGCCATTGTACGGGTTTGACGTTTGGCCGTGCTTGAAGTGAACCGTTGCGGCGGGGCGTGCGCCTTTAGTGGCACGGGCCGGTGCATCTTCTGCGCGACGATTTCTGTGTCTCGGAATGCGACACTTCTCGCACAGCAAGTTCCATTCAGTCGCTGGAGGCCCGAATGCGTCATCTTCTTTCTATCGTCTGTTTATCTTCTGCGCTGGCCATGAGTGTGGCCGCGCATGCCGACACCGCGTACACCTACAATTTCTCAGGCATCGGCATCACGGGAGGGGGAACCACGACCATTGCTCCTACCGCGACCGACGGCGTCTACAACGTAACGTCGATCGACGGCGCGGTGAATGGCATAAATATTGTCGGGCTTCTACCCGTTGATACTTACAAGAACAACGACAACCTGCTGTACGACGGCGGTATCTTTCTGGATGACTCCGGGGTCAGCTTCCTGCTGGAAGATGGAGCTAACGTCAACGTCTTCTATATCAACGGTGATTACTTCTTCAGCGGCGATGGACAGTTTGTTCTGGACAGTGGCGGATACACGCCCGCGGCTGCGCCTATGATGCGGTCAATGCGGATGCGCTCCGCTATCGCGAGCGGCGAGACGTTTAAGTTGAAGAGCTTTACCTTCGCACCAGCAGCCGTTGTGACACCGGAGCCTGCGAGCTTCGTTCTGCTGGGTACAAGCGTGCTTGGAGCCGCTGGAATCCTTGGTCGACGCCGCTTTCGGCGCTAGCGATCTGGCAGGTTACACGGGGGGCCATGCGCGTGCGGCGAGGTGCAATGTTAGCCTAGAGATTCGAGGCTTTTGCACTCGCTGAACAGCATGGACCCCCAACACATTCGCAACTTCGCGATCATCGCGCATATAGACCACGGCAAATCGACACTTTCCGACCGGCTGCTGGAGCTGACGGGCAGTATGACGGCGCGCGAGATGCAGGCGCAAGTGCTCGACTCCATGGATCTGGAACGCGAGCGCGGCATCACGATCAAGGCGCACACCGTGCGCATGATGTATACCGCCCACGATGGCGAGACGTATCAGCTGAACCTGATCGACACGCCCGGGCACGTGGATTTTTCCTACGAAGTGTCTCGGTCGCTGGCGAGCTGCGAAGGCGCACTGCTGGTGGTAGATGCGTCGCAGGGTGTCGAAGCACAGACGCTGGCGAATGCTTACCTGGCGATTGCCGGCGGGCTGGAGATTCTTCCTATTATCAACAAGATCGACCTACCGTCAGCGGACATCGAGCGGACCAAGGCGATGATTGAGAAGTCCGTCGGCCTGCCGGCGAGCGATGCCGTTTGCGTGAGCGCGAAGACTGGTCTGAATGTTGCGGAGATTCTGGAGGCCGTGGTGACGCTGCTGCCTCCGCCGCAGGGCGAGGTGGACGCTCCGCTGCAGGCGCTGATTTTCGATTCGTGGTTCGATCCGTACAAGGGTGTGATCGTGCTCGCTCGAATCATCAATGGGCGCATGTACAAGGGGCAGAAGATCAAGGTCATGTCGAATGGCAAGACGTTCGACATTGACAACATGGGGGTGATGACGCCGAAGCCGCTGGTGCTCGAAGAGCTGACCGCGGGTGAGGTTGGGTTCTTTGTTGCGACGATCAAGAACGTTGCGGACACGAAGGTGGGCGACACCATTACCGATGCTGTGCATCCGTGCGCTGAGGCGCTGCCGGGGTTTGAAGATATCAAGAGCATGGTGTTCGCAGGGCTGTATACGGTGGACTCGCATGAGCATGGGATGTTGCGCGATGCGCTTGAAAAGCTGCGGCTGAATGATGCCAGCTTTAACTTCGAGCCGGAGAGTTCCGTGGCGCTGGGCTTTGGGTTTCGCTGCGGCTTCCTGGGGTTGCTGCATCTCGAAATTATTCAGGAGCGGCTGGAGCGCGAGTACAACCTCGACCTGATCATCACGGCACCGGGTGTGCAGTACAGGATCACGATGACGGATGAGTCTGTGTTGATCGTCGACAATCCTTCGCGCTGGCCTGATCCGACGGAGATCGAACAGATCGAAGAGCCTGTGATCATGGCGAAAATTCTGACCAACGAAGAGTATGTCGGCAACATTCTGAAGCTGGTCGAGGACAAGCGCGGGCGGCAGCAGAATATCGAGTACGTGTCCGAGACGCGGGTGATGCTGACGTATGAGCTTCCGCTGAATGAGATTGTGCTGGACTTCTACGATCGCCTGAAGTCGGTGTCGCGTGGCTATGCGTCGCTGGACTATCACCTGGCCGGGATGTGGATTTCGCCGATGGTGAAGATGGATATCCTGATCGGCGGCGATCCTGTGGATGCTCTCTCGATCATTGTGCACAAGGACGCGGCGTACGACCGCGGCAAGGTGCTCGTTGAGAAGATGCGGGAGCTGATTCCTCGGCAGATGTTCGAGGTGGCGATCCAGGCGGCGATTGGGTCGAAGGTGATTGCTCGGTCGACGGTGACCGCGATCCGCAAGAACGTGATTGCCAAGTGCTACGGTGGAGACATCAGCCGCAAGAAAAAACTTCTTGATAAACAGAAGGAAGGCAAGAAGCGGATGAAGCGGATTGGTAAGGTGGATATTCCGCAGGAGGCGTTCCTGGCGGTGCTGAAGGTTGGGGAAGAGTAGCTCTTCTCGCAACACCGGTCAGCGCGCGGGCGTGGCTCCGCGGAGGCGGCGGTTCAGCGGCTCGGCAAACCACTTTGCGAGCGCCCACCCCAGCGGCGCGGTTAGGGTGAGTATTCCCAGCACGAAGGCGGCGACTGTCGCTCGCGATGCGCCATGCGGGTAGAGGCGTGCGAACAGGGCTACGCCGGCGATTACTACGAACTCGTGGGATAAGTACAGTTCATAGCTGTGCCGCCCGAGCCAGCGTATGGGTGCGCTCCAGGTGCTGCCGTGCTCGCCGCGTAATGCCACCGCAAACATGACGAGGCAGGCGCCGAGGGCTAGCAGCGTGTCGTCGGTTCCGCTCTTTCCGAGCAGCCACAGCGGGTGCCAATGCGGCCAGGTCGGCCAGATCGCGATCAGGAGGATTGTTGCCCAGCCTGCGCATCGAAGGCTTCGCAATGTCCGATGCGTCCAGGCGCGCGCTTTCATGCGGTCGACTGCTACGGCCGTGAGGCAGCCGAGTGCGATGCTTGCCATGCCCGCGAGGTAGGAGTTCTCCTGCGCGAGATCCGTCTTCGCCCACGCCACTCGCGCGAATGGTCCCATGGCCACTAACGCCAGGGAGAGGCCTACCCAAGCCCATTGTCCCCAACGTCTCAAATGATCGCGGCGCAGCAGAAGAACGCAGGCGAGCGGGAAAAAGAGGTAGAACATTTCTTCAATGGACAGTGACCACAGGACTGTCCAGCAGGCCGGCAGCCAGGCGTTGCGGGATGTTTCCAGCCAGTTGAGATGGAAGGTGAGTGCGGCCAGCAACGCGCGTGGCAGGGTGAATACCTTGGTGTTGATGCGGAAGGCGCTGGCGTGGGCGAGGTGCAGGATGCTGAGGACTGCGAGCAGCAGCAACAGCAGCGGCATGATGCGCGCAAATCGGATGCGGTAGAAGATGCGGGGTTGAAGTACGGCGAGTGAACCGAACCGGCGAAGGGACGTGAGCGTGATCAGGAAGCCGGAGACGGCGAAGAAGACCGTAACGCCGTTACCGCCGTTCTGAAAGACGAAATGCTGCGTGAGTCTGGGCCAGTCGTGGCCCAGCTTTACGCCTTCGAATGAAAAGCGAATCAGGATGTGCAGCAGGATGACGGCGAGGATCGAAAGTCCACGCAGGACGTCGATGCCGTCGAGGCGTGGAAGGGCTGGCCTTGTTTCTTTTGAGACGGGCACTGCCGTGATTGTAGAAGCTATTTCGCTACGATCTTAATTTGGAAGATGGTTGGCCACTGTTTGCCGGTGACGAAGAGGCGATCTTTCTGCGCGTCGTAGGCAATGCCGTTGAGGACGGCTTCTCCGTTGAGTTTCTGATTGGCGGGCAGCAGGCCGGTGAGATCGATCCATGCAATGACGTGGCCGTCTCGCGGAGAGATGCGGGCGATGCGGTCCGAGTGCCAGACGTTTGCGTAGATTTCACCCTTGATGTATTCGAGTTCGTTGAGCTGATCGATGGGTTTGCCGGCGTCTTTGACGATGATGTGGCGGGTCTCGGCGAAGGTTTGCGGATTGCGAAAGCGGAGCGTGCTGGTGCCGTCCGAAGTGATGATCTCGCGCGTAGTGCGCGTCATTCCCCAGCCTTCGCCGGTGTAGGTGAACTGCCTTACCTTGGCAAGCGAGAAGCGGTCGTAGACGAAGCCTATGTGCGATTGCCAGGTCCACTCGTAGATGTTCGGACCCCAGTCGATGATGCCCTCGCCGAAGTATTGCGGAGGCAGATCGACGCGTTGCATCACTTGTCCAGTTTCGGGGACGGTAACGAGCAACTGCGAGTGGCCCTGGAGGCCTGTTCCCTCGTAGAAGAAGCCATTCAGATAAAAAAAGCCTTCGGTGTAGCTGGAAGTGGAATGGGGATACGTCGCCACAACTTTGTAGCCTTTGACGGGAGCCGCCGCGAAGCACATCGCGGGCAGCAGGGCGAGGGCCAGCAGGACGACAGGAAGTGTGCGGGAACGCATCTTGTCTAAGGTAACGGAGTCGGGCGGTCTGTAGAACGCTGCGTCCACGTGTGGGCGATTGCCGGACGGTTCATGAAGATTTGGATCAGCGCGACTGTAGCCGGAAGGACCATGCAAAATAGGGCGACGACCTGTAGTTCGGGAATAGGGCCGGGGACTAGATACTGTACGGCGTAAGCGGCGTAAAGGATGACGGGAAGGGCTGCGAAGATTCTGCTGACGCTGTGGCGACGGTCGGCTCCGCGCCAGAACCAGCCGGTGATCCAGGAGATGAGGAAGGTGGTGAGCAGCCAGCCGAGGAAGTTTCTGCGCGGGACGCCGAAGTAGGACCCGCCATTCTCCCAGACCCAGTTTCCCGACCGCGCCATGACCGGGTCGATGACGGCGTCCCACCCGGTGGCAACGAAGGCGGTGGTCACGGCGAGCGCCGTGAGGCCGGGCACTGAGTACACATCCAGGCCGCGCAGCAGGGATCTTGCCACCATCCACGAGGGATAGACCATCATGAACCACGCCACGGGAATGATGACGGGAACGTGGCCGATCCTGGGGCCGAGCATGTCGCTGAAGTGGTAGGCGCCGTAGACCGCTCCGGTGCGTACGCCGGCTTCTTCCATGACGTAGGAAATTACCACCGAGGTCAGGAAGAAGATCGCGGTGCGCTTGCGACCTTCGTACACGAGGCAATGGGAGAGGGCAAAGAGGACAAAGAGGATCGTGAAGCCGATGTCGCCGAGCCCGGGCAAGTGGACCCAGGGCTTCAGGCCGCTGGCGACAATGAGATACAGCGTGGAGGCAAAAAGTGCCCACGCAAATGCCTTTGCAATGCGAGTCAATGTGTTTCCCGTTCTGAGTTCTGTAGTGATCTTATGCGGAATTCAGTTCTCAGAAACATGGAAGGCGCACGATGGTCATGGGAGCCGGTGGGCGCGCCATTCATCGGCTGTCATTTCCCACACTTCGGTTGCAAGGCGGCCGCTGACGTAATCTTTTTCTTCCATTGCGACGACTCGCATACCCATGCTTTCGGAGATTTTTCGGGAAGCGATATTGGCGACTGCCTTTGGGACGCGAAGCACCGGGAAGCCGAGATCGTTGAACCAGAAATCTGTGACGACAGCGACGGCTTCGGTCATCAGGCCCTGGCGCTGCCATGGGACGCCGAGCCAGAAGCCGCGGTTGTTGGTCTGGTTGTTGAACAAGGCTATGGCTCCGATGATTCGCTCGGGTGCAGTCTTAAGCCGCAGCGTCCAATGCCATTCCCTGCCCTCAGCGATGGCGGGGAGGGCGGAGTCGCGATAGTAGGTGAGGGCGCCGTCCGCGGGATAAGGCCACGGGACTTGATTGGCGAGGAATTCGACGACTCCCAAGTGCGGAAAGATGAGCTGCACCTGCTCCGCGTCGGCGAGCTCAAGGGGACGGAGGGTGAGGCGGTCGGTTTGGAGCGGCGGGACCATGCGAGCTTCCTCGAGAAACAACAATGGAGGCCCGAAGGCCTCCATTGTGCAAAGCGTGTTTGAAGCGCCGTTACTTCTTGGGTGTGGTGGCTGGCGCTGTGGGACGCGGGGCCGTTGTTGCCGGACGCGGGCGCTGTGCGCCAGGTGCCGACGGCGGCGGAGCAGCAACACCGGAGCTGGTGTTGTAGGCGTTGATCACGGCCTGGGTGATGTCGATCGACGGCAGCCACCAGAGGACGGGGTTCGGCGAATTCTGGCCGGCTTCCGGGGTCACCAGCAAGGTGAAGCCGTTGTCGGTGCAATACTTCACCGCGGCCTGGCCGAACTTCTGCTGGAGTTTGCCGAAAGCGTCACCGAGATCGTTGTTGTAGGCGGCCTGGGCGCTGTCGGCGTCGAGCTGGAGCTGCTTTTCCCGCTTGTCGATGTCGATGCTCAGCTTGGCGCGCTGGTCGTCGGTCGCGGCGCTGACAGGAAGAGCGGCAGCCTGCTTGCGGAGCGATTCGATTTCCGCTCCCTGGCTCTCGATCCTGGCCTTCTGCGGCTCATACTTTTTCTGGATCGCCTGCACGGTGGTCTGGCCTTCGTTGGTGGAGACCATGCCTTGCTGGAAAGCGATGACGGCGATCTTTGCGGGGATAGCCTGGGGCGGACCGGCAGGAGCGCCAGCTGCCGGAGCGGCGGCGGTCTGTGCCACAAGGGTTGACGTAGCGAGGCCAGCGGCCAGGACGAGAACAAGGGTGCGCTTCATTGCGGTTTGTAAGACTCCTTCGAAGTCGTTTCCAGAAAATTTCGGCTTGGGGGTTCGTGCGACGATCGCTGGTGCGAATCGATCGCGGGTCCGGCCGTACCTTCCTCCGCCCGTGGAGCGCCCTGGAAGGCGCCGCCAGCGTGCTCGGTTCCATCGATCTTCAAGACTTTGACTCTGCAAAGGAGCGAAGGGATAGATAAGGAGTGCGCGGGCGCGAGGGTCAGTCGGCTGTGGTCGATTATAGGAGAAAGGCGAAGATTAGGGAATAGAGACAAAAATTAGGTATCGAAATGAGAGTTCTGCGGTAGGCCGGATTCCGCCATCGCTGGCGAGGAACTGCCGGTAGGAGCTAACGTTTCGCGTCTCCCATAATGTGGAGCCGAATCGGCGCTGCCCTCCGTTTTTTATAGTAGATGGCATGCCCGTGATTCACTACGTCGTTGAATTGATTGTGTTTGGGGTTTGGCATGGGGATTGCACTTAGGTTCCGTGTTCGTGAGGGGCGCTTTCTTTGGGAGCAAGCCGTCCGGGCGTCTGGATACGGGGCATGAAGCAGCAACCCACTGAGGTGCGCCACCCGCCGGACCGGTTCCGCTAAGGTTGGAGCCATTTGGAGGCCAGTGATTGGCCGTTGTCCAAGGACCAGGGTCATCTTCCGGGGAGGGGAGGTGGCCCACGGGTCCAGTTCGTAGACCCATTACTTTTGGCCAAATTTTATCGAGACTTCACCATTTTAGTTGCACGAAAGTCAGCGGTGGGCGTAGTATCGGTTGTGTTTGGCAAGTGATCGCCGACGCTTTCCGATGGATCGAGTGGGTCGAGTGTGGCGCTGTACTTGAGCGCTCCGGATAGCGGGCCGGGAAACGAAGCCGGTTGAATTTCGCAGCGTCATGATGCCGTGTCGATCCAGTGAAATGGAATCGGTGGATCGCGATAGAACAGCAGAGAAACGAACGTGATGACAGGGATGATGGAAACTGTCTGGTTCGGGCTGGGTTCATGGTTGTCAGAGATTGGTCGACAATGACCGCTAAATGTCTTTCCGGCTGGAAGAAGGATTTGGGCTGTATTGCGAATCGTCACAGCCGATGTAGTACATAAGTGAAGTTGGCGCAGACTGGCGAAGAAGCCGAAGCAGGGAGCGGGGATTGAATCCGGCGCTTTGTACAGGCAAGCCAAGTCAGAAAGCCTTTGAGTCGCACTTGAGACTGTTTCTTCCGACGCTGAAATTCCGGGCCGCTGAACGTTCGATCCCGCAAGGGAGTGTCGAACATGTGTCCGCGAAGGTGTCGAAAGGGTCTTGTACCCAACCGTAAGGGGAACTAAAAGCAACATGGCAGAGCAGAATGTAGTGGATGCACCGTCGCAGAGCGCACGGGAAGACTTCGGAAGCGAAGACTTCGGCAATCGGGACTTTGGGAACCGCGAATTTGGAGCCCAGGCACCCGGTAATCAGGATTTTGGCGATGGAGATTCCAGCGCCAACGGGGAATCGGTGCAGCATGGCCAGGGACAATCCAAAAGCAGCCGCCGGCGACGGCGCAAGCGCAAAGGCAAGGGCCCGTCTGACGGTGTCGCTACAAGCGACGGGGACGCTCCGTCCACGCCTGTCGTCCCGTTTGTTATGGAAGGCGAGAGTTTGGCGTTGGCGGCATCTGCCGCACCGGTTCAGCCGCGGCGACAGAGTGCGCCCCAGCCGCAAAGTCAGGGCCAGCCACAAGGGCAAGGTCCGGCTGCGGGTGGCAAGCGTTGGAAGAAGAAGTTTCGTGACCGCGAGCGCCGTCCTGTGGCGCGGAGCGAAAATCCGGGCAATGACTTCCGCGCCGAGAGCAACGGCGGCGGCGGGCAGACTGGTTTTGCGCAGAACAATGGTTTCTCGCAGAACGGGGGGGGCGGTTTCGGCGGCGGCTTCAAGCGTAAGGGCAAGCAGGGCGGCGGCGGCGGCCAGCGCAAGGAACGCAGCTTCGTCGGCCCGATGGACCACAGCTACCGCGAGGTGAATGGGAACTTTGCCGATCCCTCCGCATCGACGATCCCGGCCAACGGTTTCAGCCGCGCCAAGGGCCATCGGCACCACGGCGATGCGCAGCCGATCGACCATTCGATGCCGCGTGCGATCCCGATTCCCGAAGGCGCGCAGACGCACATCTACTTCTTTATTGAAGACCTGTTCTTTACGGCGAAGATTCAGGAGACCGCACGCAAGCAGGGCGTGAAGGTTGCGTTCGTGAAGAATGAGAAGGATGCCGTGGCCGAGCTTACCAGCGGTGCGGAAGAGAACAAGCCGGCGCTGATCGTGTTCGATCTGAACAACGTGAACGCCAAACCGATGACGCTGATTCCGAAGCTGAAAGCGAAGCTGAAGAAGAGTGTCTCGATTATTGGCTTCCTCTCGCACCTGCAGGGTGATTTGAAGGCCAAGGCTGTCGAGGCCGGCTGCGATGCGGTGATGCCGCGGGCGGCGTTCTCGCAGAACCTGCCGAACCTTCTGCGGCGCTACAGCGTTGAAGAGGGCGAGGAAGTGAATTACAACCAGTAGCGGCAGAGAGTAGTTTCGCGGGCTCGGGTGGTACTGGGCTTTGTTTGCGAAGCGGATGGCGCGTCTGGAGTCTGGGGCCCGCCTTTCGTCACTGTTCAGGCGATTGGCCGGAAACTCTCTGATATACTGGAAAACGTTGTCCAATAGCAGTTTCTACCTTTAGGAAACCCATGCCAAAGTTGAAAACACACAGCGGCGCGGCCAAGCGCTTCAAGAAGACAGCCTCCGGCAAGTTCAAGCGTGGCCAGTCGAAGATGCGCCATATCCTTACTTCCAAAACCAAGAAGACCAAGAAAAAGCTTGGCAAGATCACCATGGTTTCGGTAGCGGATACACCCAAGGTCGCCCGGATGCTTCCCTACGCGTAAAGCGTGGATGGCATCTTTAGAGTTTTTCCCATCGAGCCGCCGCAAGGCAACGGGCCGCAAAGCGTAAAGGCCCCTGGAGCGCAAAAGCGTTCCACCGAGATGAGAAGCAGCAACGTGAGTGAAGAGGCCACCCTTACCTCCAACCGCGAAACGATGTACGCAAAAGGAGAACACCCATGCCCCGTGTAAAACGGAGTACTAAACGCAGCGACCGCCGCAAAAAGATTCTCAAGCGCGCGAGTGGCTACTTCCTCACAAAATCCAAGCTCTACCAGGCTGCTCAGGAAGCCGTTGAACGCGGCCTGAAGTTTGCGTACATCGGCCGCAAGCAGAAGAAGCGCCAGTTCCGTTCGTTGTGGATCGTCCGCATCGGCGCGGCTGCCCGCATCAACGGTATGAGCTACTCGACTTTCATCAACGGCTTGAAGCACGCGGGCAATGGGCTGGATCGCAAGATCCTCGCCGACATCGCGGCGAATGACGCTGCTGGTTTTGCGGCGCTCGCTGTGCAGGCGAAGGCGGGACTTGAGACTGCCAAGGCAAATCGCGCAGCAAAGTAAATTTGTAGCAAGCGAAGGAGGGCGTGGCTTCGGCCACGCCCTTTTTCCGTACTGGCCGACGGACCGCCTGCAGGTACTTCAGTGGTTGCAATATAGTCGTTTACAAGATGAAGGATCTGTTCAGAACCATTGCTGCTAATCCGGCGGCTCTTATGGCATGCTCCATCGCCCTGTGCGTGCTGGTGGTCGCGATCGTTGCGATTTATGCAATTGCATTTTTCCAGGGACGGAGCGTCTCCTTCTGGCCTCCGAATATTGGGACTAAACCGTCGCCGGCAGAAACGGAATCCAAAACTGTCGCTCCCGCTCGCCCCGTCTCTCATACCGATTCGACAATTACAGCGGGGACTGCGATAAAAACCAGCAGCGGTAAGATCATCGTCACTGAGACGGATAGCTACCAAGGTGTCGGTGCGACACTTATTAGAGCGAAGGACTCTTCCGGTAGAGCTTTGATGATGAAGCTGTTCTGGAAAGGCCTGAATCCCAGCTCTTCGGCGTGGACAGAGTTTTCCCGCGAATACAAAGCGGCTGATGGCCTTCAGCATCGCAACATCGTTGAACTGCTGGACCGAGGACTGTGGCAGTCCTACCCCTTCGTCGTTATGGAATTCTTTGCGGGAGGGACGCTCTACGACGTGATCAGAAATCGCGATCAAATCAGCGGCCGCGAAATCTTGCCTATCGCTGAACAGATAGCAGCGGGAATCGATTATGCACACAGCCACGGTCGGATCCACCGAGACATTAGCCCCAGCAACGTGCTGCTTGAATCCGATGCCAATGGAAGGGTCGCGATCAGTGATTTGGGATCGCGAAAGTTATGGGCGCGCTGCACATGGAATTAACGGCATCTGCACCGATCTTCGAAGGCACTCCTGCCTACACTGCACCGGAAGTATTTTCGGGCAGCATCACACCCGCAGTAGATATCTATGGTTTCGGAGCCATACTGTTTGAAATGATCGCGGGTCAACCACCGTACTCCGACTTTCAATCGATGTATCAGATGTTCGAAGCGAAAGTGAACCGTCCACCTCCTCACGTTTCGACAAACAGAAATGTCCCTGCAGCCCTCGATCAAAGGATATTCGAGACACTCTCAGTAAATCCTGCGGCACGACTGGTCAGCGCTCGTGCAGTTCTATCTGGGATGGAGAAACTGATCCTCGAGCTCTAACGTGATTCCTAAGCTGCACTCCGACACATCGAGAGAAGAATCGCTCGGACTGCCATCGTGCTACAAAAGCTCATGCGCTCAACTCAGTTCGCACTCGCACTCGTCCTCTGCGCCTTCCGGCTTTCCGCTCAGCCTGACCCGCTAAAGTCGGATGCCAAGGTACCGCAAACTCTCGCCGCACGAACGGCCGCTATGGTCCGAATGCCCGGTCTGCTGACCATCGACTGGGATGCGAAAACTGGCAAGATCTATCTTGAAGTGCCTCTCGACGCCGACGGCGGGCATACGCGTTCGCAGGACCTGCTTTATGTGACGGCACTGCCGTGGGGTACAGGGTCGAACGACCTGGGGCTGGATCGGGGACAGCTTGGGCGTAGTGCGCTTGTTCGATTTGAGCGCACGGGGCCGAAGGTGCTGCTGGTGCAGCCGAACATGGCGTTCCGATCGAGTTCGGCCGATGCGGATGCACAGAGTGTGGTGACGACTTCGTTTCCGCAATCGGTAATGGCGGGGTTTCATGTGGAAGCGGAGTCGGATGACGGAGCCACTGTGCTGGTCGATGCAACGGACTTTGTCGTTCGCGACGCGCACCGGGTGTCGGAAGCGATTGCGCGTGCTGGTGGAGGAACGTATCG
>CAZZYB010000050.1:0-14356 GCA_964658125.1 uncultured Acetobacteraceae bacterium
CCCACATCCCCCAGGCGCTTACAGAAGCGCTCGTGGCCGGCCCCTCCACCAAGCTCCCCATTGACCTTGCGGTGATCGACCACATCGTACCCGTGCATGCTCTCCGGAGCGGCCTGCAGGTAGGGTGAGCTGTAGACGTGGGTAATCCCCAGCGCCTTCAAGTAGTCGGCAATCGCCGCTGCATCGTCGAACGTGAACCCTTTGTGCAGCTGGAGCCGGTAGGTCGATCCTGGAATCCGAATCATCGCTTCCTGCTCTCTTATGATTTGCGCGCAGAGCTCCCGGCGGACTGTTCAGCCCCGGAGCCCGTAAAACTAAAGTTTGCGCCTCTCGTAAATAGAGTCAGAAACCTACCCGTGAGGTTGCACTTGGAAGCTGGACCTACGTGCTATCGGGGTAAATTTCCGGCTTCCACTGCCCCGAAAGCGTAAAAGCAGAATGCGCAAGCGCAATATGCGAAAGGGCTTGCGGGAAATTCCCCAGCATCCTCTTTCCTTGGGGGTCGTACTCTTCGCTCAACAGACCCACGTCGTTCCGCAGCGCCAGCAGTCGTTCGAACATCGCCTTAGCTTCCGCGGTCCGGCCCAACAAGTGAAGACAGGTCACCATCCAGAAGCTGCACGCCAGGAAGACGCCCTCGCCCCCCTTCAGACCATCTTCGGACTTACCCGTGTCGTACCGCAACACCAAACCATCGCGGGTCAAGTGTTTCTGAATGGCATCGATCGTCCCCACCATGCGCGGGTCGTGGATGGGTAGAAAGCCGACCAGCGCCAGCCGCAGGCAGGAGGCATCCAGCGACTTCGAACCGTAGCTCTGGGTAAACGCATTCAGCTTTTTATCGAAGCCCTTCTCGCAGATCTCCTTGTGCAGCATGTCCCGGTTCTTGCGCCATCGGTCCACGTCGCCACCTCCGTCGTATCGCTCGTAGTGTCGGGCCGCTCGGTCCAGCGCGACCCACGCCATCACCTTGCTGTAGACAAAGTGCTCGCGTCCTCCGCGGGTCTCCCATATGCCTTCGTCCGGCTGATCCCAAACATGGCAAAGGTGATTGATGAGCGAAGCCTGCAGCGCCGTCGCGGGGATACGGATGTCGTCCTCCGCCTCGGGTGCACGATGAAGCGCTACGGCCACCTCCCCAAACACGTCCAGTTGAAATTGTTCCGCCGCCTTGTTCCCAATCCGCACCGGACGCGACTCCTCGTAGCCCCGCAGCCATGTAGCTTCCCATTCCACCAGCTCGCGCTCGCCGCCAATACCGTACAGCGCCTGTATCTGTTCCGGCGCTCCCGCCACGGCGCGCAGCAGCCACATCCGCCAGCGAATGGCTTCTTCCGTGTACCCGGCGTGCATCAGCACCAGCAGCGTAAATGACGTATCGCGCAGCCAGCAGTAGCGGTAGTCCCAGTTGCGCTCGCCCCCAATCTGTTCCGGCAACCCCGCTGTTACGGCGGCGACAATCCCACCCGTCGGCTTATAAGTCATGGCCTCCAGCGTCATCAGGCTGCGCAGAACTGCGTCCCCATAGTCTCCTCGGTACCCGGACTTTTTCGCCCACTCGCTCCAGTAGGTTTCCGTGTCCGCGAGTTCGGCCTTTACATCTACCTGAGGCGGCGTCTCCGCATCAACCGAGTACGAGTACGTGATCACGAAACAGACTTCATCGCCTTCATTGAGAGTGAACTCGCTGACAGTCGTAAGCCCTTCGCCCCGAAAGCTCGCCACATCGCCTTTCAGGCAACGATGGCGCAGCGTAACCATGTGTGGACCTGCGATCGCTCGCAGGTCCTCTCCGTGCCTCGTGACCCATGGAATCGTGCGGCCGTAATCGAACCGCAAGACGAAATCCATGCGCATCTTGACCTTGCCGCGAATCCCGCGCACCATGCGGATCACGTCAGAGTGATGTCCCCGCGGTGGCATGAAATCCGTCAGCAGCACTTCGCCGTCGGCCGTCGCGAACGCGGTCTCGATGATCATCGTGGCCGGCCGATACTGGCGCCGAGTTTCGATGATCGCTTCTGTAGGAGCGATCTTCCAGTAGCCGTTTTCGGCAGTGCCCAGCAGCGCAGCAAAACAGGCGGGCGAGGAGAAGGCCGGCCAGCATAGCCAGTCGATTGAGCCCTCGCGGCTCACCAGCGCCGCGGTTTCACAATCCCCGATCAGCGCGTAATCCTCGATACGCGCGCCGTGCAGGGAAGCTTCTTTCTTGGTGCGTCCAAACCAGTCAGGCAATCAAAGACCTCATTTCGCTCATCTCTTCGGGTGGCGTGCAACAATAATGGGCGTCGAACAGAGCTTCCTGTGGAGGATTGGATGCGCCAGACCTCCGCACGGAATCTTCTCTCATCCAATAGCTGAGAAACGCGGAACAGCCGCATGGAGATTTATCGCCGCATGAAGCCCGCCGAAGGTCGCCAACGCGTCATCATCGAAGAAGTCCAGCCGCAAATCGACTGCGGCCGTTACCCCGCCAAGCGCGTCCTCGGCGACAAGGTGACCGTCACAGCAGCCATCTTCGGAGATGGCCACGACCACGTTGCCGCCCGTCTGCTTTATCGTCCAACAGCCTCCAGGAAGTGGCTGTCCGTGCCTTTCACCCCCATCAACAACGACATGTGGTCCGCTGAATTCACAGTCGACAGAATCGGTCCGTGGCGCTTCACGATCGAAGCTTGGGTCGACCACTTCGACACCTGGATTCATGACCTCGCCAAGCGCCTCGCTGCACAACCCGACCCCACGGAACCGATGCAGCAGTTCACCACGTCGCAAGATATCCCGCTGGCACTTCGCATCGGCGCAGTGCACCTGACCGCTGCTGCGGCTCGCGCCAAAAGCGCCGACGCTAAGAAGCTGGCCGCCGCCGCCGCACATCTGGAAGCTCTCGCAGCCGCGGATCAGCCGTACTACGAATCACCTCTGAGCGAGGACATCGTCGCTATCGCGGGTCGATACCCAGACCTCAATTACTCCACCAATCACTCCGCCGAACTACCTCTGTGGGTCGACCGCGAGCGCGCCCGCTTTTCGAGCTGGTACGAGCTTTTCCCGCGCTCCACCTCACCCACACCAGGCACCCACGGAACGCTGCGCGACGTCGAAGCCCTGCTCCCTGCAATCGCAGCCATGGGCTTCGACGTCCTCTACGTGCCGCCGATCCACCCGATCGGCGTCGCCTATCGCAAAGGCAAGAATAACTCCGTAGTCGCTGCCCCGGGGGATGAAGGCAGCCCGTGGGCGATTGGCTCAGCCGAGGGCGGCCACACTGCCGTCCATCCGAAACTCGGCACACTCGAAGACTTCAGCCACCTCGAAACCGCCGCGCGTGCGCATGGCCTCGAACTGGCCCTCGACATCGCCTTCCAATGTTCGCCGGACCATCCCTGGGTTACGGAGCATCCGGAGTGGTTCACCCTGCGTCCGGATGGCACCATCCAGTACGCCGAAAATCCACCCAAGAAGTACCAGGACATCTATCCCCTCAACTTCGAATCGGCCGACTGGCGCGGCCTCTGGGAAGCCCTCTACGGCGTCTTCAAGTTCTGGGCCGATCAGGGTGTCCGCATCTTCCGCGTCGACAACCCGCACACGAAGGCTCTTCCTTTCTGGGAGTGGTGCATCGCCGAAGTTCAGAAGGACACCCCCGACGCTCTCTTCCTGGCCGAAGCTTTCACCCGCCCGCACGTCATGTACTCGCTCGCGAAAGCCGGCTTCACGCAGAGCTACACCTACTTCACCTGGCGCAACACAAAGGCTGACCTGCAGGAATACTTTGAGGAACTGACTCAGCCTCCCGTCTCAGACTTCTTCCGTCCTAACCTCTGGCCCAATACGCCCGACATCCTGCATGAGCAGCTTCAAACCGGCGGCCGCCCCATGTTCCAGCAGCGCGTCATTCTCGCTGCCACACTCGGCGCAAACTACGGCCTCTACGGACCGGCTTATGAACTCCTTGAAAGCCGCCCTGCCAAGCCGGCGCCCGGCAAGACCGCCAGCGAGGAGTACCTCGATAGCGAAAAATACGAAATCCGCACCTGGGACCGAACTTCACACGACTCCATCGCACCGCTGCTCACCAAACTCAACCAAATCCGCCATGCCAATCCTGCGCTGCAGCGCAACGAAAACCTCCACTTCCACGTCATCGACGAACCCAACCTGCTCGTCTATTCGAAAGCCACCGACGACTTCAGCAACGTCATTCTCGTCGCAATCAACCTCGACCCCCTGGCTCAACACGCCGGCTGGATCAACCTCTCTCTCGACAGACTGGGCCTGCCGTGGCGGGGCAGCTTTGAAGTGGAGGACCTATTGACCGGCACCACCTATCATTGGAAAGACCAGTGGAACTACGTCTCCCTGAACCCCCGAGTTATGCCGGCACACGTGTTTCGAGTCAGCCCGGCGCCTCCGCCCTTGGACCTCCTAAAGACGTCAATCGTAGAGTCTTACTCTTAGGCTTGTACTTAGCGTGAAGAGTCTCATCGCAATGAACGTCAGATCGCGTCAACCTGCGGGCACAAGAAAGTCCCGGCGAGTTAGCCGGGCCGACCAGATGGGCTAGTTTTATTCTGATGAGGGTATGGAGTCGCCCCGTTTGACCGCTGGTTCCTGTTTAGCCATCGCGTCGCGCATCGCCTGACGCGCCAACTTGCTGGCCACGTTCATGCGTTCGATCGCTTTGACCTTTTCTTCCCAGCTTTTTGCGCGAAGAAACTGACGCATGGACGCCTTCGCGCGGGCGTTGAAAGCCGCTTTTTGACTCGGGGTTTCCATTGTGACTATTCTTGCACCTTGGTCAGCCTGTCGCTCAGTCCGTATCGCCGAACCACCACCTGCAATGCGCCCCTGTCCACGGCATCCTGTTCCAGAAACATGCTGACGCGAAGGAAATCTTTAGTTCTCCCCGTTTGCAGAGCAACGGCGCACAGATGCTCCGGCCGAAAGACTCGAGTGGGCACGCCGGCGAATTCAACCTCCATGGCCGTTTCGATCGCCTCCTTCAACAGGGGTGTTGCGTCGGTCAGTATCTGCAGCGGCCAACTACCGAAACGGACATACTCACGATCGATCACACCGCCGAGCCTCGACAGTGCCTCGTAAATCGGAGTCAAAGTTACAAGACCGAATGTGGGATGGGGAAGGAATACGAACGCGTCAAGGTCCTCTGTCTGCACAGCTTCTATATAGAAAGACGCACCAACTGCACCGCCAATAGCATAGGCACCGATCTCACCCCGGGTGACCAGGTAGTTCAAAGCCTGCAAAGCTTCTCGCACTCGGGCCTCCTGCCGTCTGTAAGTATAGGATCTTGAAACCGCTGGTCAACAAACATTGACGGCTCAATCCGCATCCAACCACCCGGAGACACACAGAAGGTGAAGAAAGCCTGCAGCGCTACCGATCCGCTTTGGTACAAAGACGCGATCATCTACGAGCTTCACGTCCGTGCGTTTGCCGATTCGAACGGCGACGGCATCGGCGACTTTCAGGGGTTGATCTCGAAGCTGGACTACCTGCAGGACCTCGGCGTCACGTGCATCTGGGTGCTGCCGTTCTTCCCTTCCCCCCTGCGCGATGACGGTTATGACATCTCCAGCTACACGGACGTTAACCCGTCCTATGGGACCATCAACGACTTCAAGCAATTCCTGGATGCCGCTCACCAGCGGAACATGCAGGTAATGATTGAGTTGGTCATCAACCACACGTCGGACCAGCATCCGTGGTTCCAGAAAGCACGCCTTGCGCCGCCTGGCTCTCCCGAACGAAACATGTATGTGTGGTCGGATACCGACCAGCTCTACAAGGGTGTCCGCATCATCTTCACCGATACGGAAAAGTCCAACTGGACCTGGGATACGGTTGCCAACCAGTACTACTGGCATCGCTTCTTTTCGCATCAGCCGGACCTCAACTTCGACAATCCGCGGGTGATGGAAGAAGTGCTGAACGCTATGCGCTTCTGGATGGATATGGGCGTCGACGGGCTGCGACTGGACGCCATTCCGTATCTTGTAGAGCGCGATGGAACCAGCTGCGAGAACGTTCCCGAGACTCACGAGAAGATCAAGTACATTCGCTCAGTGATGGACGAGGAGTACGAGAACCGCCTGATTCTCGCGGAAGCGAACATGTGGCCTGCGGACGTTCGCCCTTACTTTGGCGACGGCGACGAGTGCCACATGGCGTTTCACTTTCCGCTGATGCCCCGCATCTATATGGCCCTGCGCCAAGAAGATCGCCTGCCGATCACCGACATCATGGCGCAGACGCCAGAAATTCCGCCACAATGCCAGTGGGGCATCTTCCTTCGCAACCACGACGAACTCACATTGGAGATGGTAACCGACGACGAGCGGGACTACATGAACCTGGCCTACGCGGCAGACTCGCGCATGAGGATCAACGTCGGAATTCGGCGCCGCCTTGCCCCGCTGGTGGACAATAACCGGCGCCGTATTGAGCTGTTGAATTCGCTGCTGCTCTCCATGCCCGGAACGCCGATCATGTACTACGGCGACGAGATCGGTATGGGCGACAACATCTATCTCGGCGACCGCAACGGCGTGCGCACTCCCATGCAGTGGAACTCCGACCGTAATGCCGGCTTCTCGCGCGCGGACCCTGCCCGTCTGTACTTCCCCGTCATCATGGACCCGACGTACGGCTATCAATCGATCAATGTCGAAGCCCAACAGTCCGATCCATCCTCACTGCTGCAGTGGACTCGTAACATGCTCGCGCTGCGTAAGCTGTTCCAGGTATTTGGCCGTGGCACGCTGGAGTTCCTGCACCCCGAGAACCGCAAAATACTCGCTTACATCCGCGACTATCAGAGCGAGGACGGAACGCACTCAGAGACCGTGCTTTGCGTCGCGAATCTGTCGCGGTTCGCGCAGCCGGTGTCACTCGACATCGCAAAGTTCGCTGGACGGCAGCCAGTAGAGATGCTCGGCTATGTGCCCTTCCCTGAGGTCACGGGGCAACCTTATCCGTTGACGCTAGCTCCGTACAGTTTTCTGTGGCTCGAGTTACAGCCGGGGGTCGCGGCTGTCTCGGCGGAGGAGCATCAAGAAATGGAGATCCCCAAACCCGTCACCGACGTGGAAGAGCCTGCCGCGGCTGAGCCTCTGGACATCGCCGCGTTCCTCAATGGAACGGGGCGCGATTTGCTGTCTGACGTTTTGCCGGGATATGTCGCAAAGCAGCGCTGGTTCGGCTCGAAGTCGCGTGGGATCGCATCCGCAAAACTTGCAGATGTAGACGCGCTGCAGGACATCAGCGCGGCGTTGTGCACGATTGAGGTGAGTTATATCGACGCGCCAGCCGAGACCTATCAGTTGCCGCTTGCGCTTAGCGTCGGAGCTGCTGCGGCCGCAGTGCGAGAGGCGAACCCGAATTCGATCGTTGCTCCGGTCGAGATCGCCGGCGGATCCGCCGTGTTGCACGATGCAACCGTCGACGAGAAGTTTCGCGAGCGCCTGTTGCGGTTGACCTCCGACTCTCCGGACGAGATCGAAGCGCCCCCATCGCGGGTTGCGTCAGCCGAGCAGTCGAACACCAGCATCATTTACGGCAACAAGTACATCCTCAAGCTCTATCGGCGACTGCAAGTGGGAGATAATCCCGATGTGGAAATTCCCCGCTTTCTTACCGACGTAGCCGGCTTCAACAACATTCCCGCGTATCTTGGAAGCCTTCGCACGGAAGACGGCACGACGCTCGGCTTCCTGCAGGCGTTCGCGCCAAATCAGGGTGATGGCTGGGAGTGGATGCAGGAGGAGCTGACCCGCTTCTATGAGTCGGTATCCAACTGCCCGATGCCAGCGAATGTCGGCGGGGTTGCGGGCTTTTTGGGCACCGCATCCGTGGCACCCGAGGTGCGCGAGCACACTCCACACTCTCTCGACGCCGCTGCTTTGCTGGGCCGCCGCACCGCCGAGTTGCATCTCGCCCTCGCCACGGAAACCCACGACAATTCTTTCTGCGCGGAAGCGTTCACGGCCAACGAACTTGCCGCAGATTCAGCACGCATCCATGCACAGATTGTCAGCGCTCTTGACGCGGTGAAGCAGCACCTGACGCAAGTGCCGCAGGACGTCACGGAGCAGGCGGCCGCGCTGCTCAGCCAGCGGAAAGAGCTGCTCGACCGCGCCAATAAAATCGCGAAAGCTTCGCCCTATCGCTTCGGTCGCCGCATACGGATTCACGGCGACTATCACCTGGGCCAGGTGCTACGGTCGAAAGACGATTTCCTCATCGTGGACTTCGAAGGCGAGCCCGCTAGGCCACTCGAAGAGCGCCGCCGTAAACAGTCGCCGCTGCGCGATGTAGCAGGCATGATGCGCAGCTTCAGCTATGCTGCTTTCGCCGCTCTGGAGCTTCACCGTCAACGTCATCCCGAGAGCCCTGTCGCGCTCGACAGTTGGGCGATAGCATGGGAGCGCGCCGCCTGCGCTGCTTTCCTTGCAAGCTATCGGGAAGTCGTGGCCGCAAACCCCGAGCTGATTCCGCAACCGGAGCAGGCTCAGGCGCTGCTGCTCGCGTTCCTGCTTGAAAAGGCGCTATACGAGTTGCTCTACGAACTCAACAATCGACCATCGTGGCTGCGCATCCCTCTCAATGGTGTGCTGTCGCTACTTCGTGAGGCTGCCTGATGTCGACTACGCCCCTTCTGCAACCTGCCGATACGACCGCCGGTGGCGCGGTGCCGAACCCAGCATTGACGTTCGTGTCCCTGCAGTCCCTTGCACCTGAAGCCTTGGGCGAGACGCTCGCAAATCTGCACCGCGCGTTCCCGGACGACGCCGTCATCATCGCGACGCCTGATCCCGCGCCGCCGTCGAATCTCACCAATGCACGTGTCATCACGTACACACCGGGTGCGACCGCCCGCGGTGGCTGGGTCCCCACGGCAGCCGATTATCTCAACGCCTGGACCGCATCGCGCGAGCATAGCCCGCGAGCAATCCTCGTGCTGGGGCCTGATGCAGCGTCCGTCTCCCCAGAGACGTTGCGCCGCATGGTGACCGGTGTTCTCGAGGGACACGACCTGGTGCTTCCTCGCTATCCTGTCGGTCCGCACGACGCTCTTTTCAATTCGGCGATCCTGCATCCGCTGACACGCTCGCTGTTCACGCATCCGGTGCGTTACCCGCTACCCATCGATGTTGCACTGTCGCGACGCATGGCCGAGCGGCTCGCAACCGCCGCTCAGCGACTGACGGCGCTCGGCCAGGGCGACGGGCTGATCTGGCCTGTCGCCGAAGCTTCGGTAGCGGGCTACACCGTGCGCGAGGTCAGCGCCGACCACCGAACACTTCCCTCACCCACCGCAGACGATTTGAATGCTCTGCTTGCGAACGTCGCGGGATCGCTCTTCGCAGACGTTGAGGCGAAGGCGTCTTTCTGGCAGCGCGCGCGCCTTGTGACCGCGCCAGTCCGCGCAGCGGCGGAGCAGGCGCCGACCTCGCACTACGATCCGCATCCGGTCGATCTCGCGCCTATGATCGAATCCTTCCGCTACGCGTATAACAATCTGCGCGAGCTGTGGTCTCTGGTGCTGCCGCCGAACTCGCTGCTCGCACTCAAAAAGCTTTCGATCGCCCCGGCGGAAAACTTTCGGATGCCGGATGCACTCTGGGCCCGCACCATCTATGACTTTTTGCTGGCGTATCGCCTGCGGACGATCAACCGCGGACATCTGCTGGGCGCGCTCACGCCGCTGTATCTCGCATGGGTCGCCTCGCATCTGCAGCAGATCGATGGCGATGCGTCGCGCGCTGAAGAACACATAGAAGCCGTCGCCGCCGCGTTTGTAAACGACAAACCCTATCTCGTCGCGCGCTGGCGCTGGCCGGACCGTTTCAACCCGTAAGCCCCAGCACCTCAGGAGCCACACCATGGGTCAACAAATCGAATCCGCTCTCAAGCTCTCCATGCACCGCGTGGTGTTCATGCTGGCCAGCTTTTTGCCCGGGCTGCTTGCTTTCCTGCTTGCCGTTATCGTCCTCGCAATCATTGGCGCGCTGCTGGCAACGCTGCTGCGCAAGGTGCTGGGCTCCATGCGCTTCGACGAGCGGCTCGCCGCGCGCCAGACGCCCGGTGTGCTCACAAACCTCTCGGAATGGTCGCCCGCAAATTCACCCGTGCTGCTGATCTCCCGCGGTGTGTTCTGGCTCTGTGTTCTGGCCGGGGTCGCCATTGGCATCTCGGCGTTCAACGTCGCGTTCTCCGATACTGGTAACGTCTCCCTGTTCCTCTTGCCCTATGTCACCCACCTCGTAGGGGCGACCCTGCTGGTGATCGCGGGGACGCTTCTCGCGCGGTTCCTTTCGCGCTCCGTGCTGATCGGCGCGGTAAATGCGCAGCTTCAATATGCGCGATTTCTTTCGTTGGGCGTCAAGTGGCTGGTGCTGGTGCTGACCGCCGCGATGGCAATAGACCACATCGGCATAGGCGGCAGCATTGTCGAACTTGCCTTCGGGATTCTTTTCGGCGGAATTGTGCTGACGCTGTCTCTGGCCATCGGGCTCGGCTCGCGAGACCTGGTCAGCCGTGAAATCGAGAAGACCATCGATAAGCCGACGCCATCCAATCCCGACCTAACACCCAGCGCTCGGCCCGATGTTCCGGCGCCGACAACGCTGCGGCACTTCTAAACTCGGTTTCGATTTACGACAGCGCGCCTTCAATGGCGGTGCGCAGAAAATCAAAGTCAAACGGCCCATTGTGACGTTGACCATTGATGAAAAACGTAGGCGTTCCATTCACGCCGCTCCGAATGCCACCCGCGAAGTCAGCACGGACACGAGAACGGTAAGGATCGTCCGCAAGCACGGTCTGCAACTCGCGGGCGGGAAGCTTCAGGTCGGCAGCGAGAGTCCTGAATAGATCCGCGCCGAGGCTATCCTGGTTCTCATAGAGCAGGTCGTGCATCTCCCAGAATTTGCCGTGTTCGGCCGCGAACTCCGCGACCTCAGCCGCGGGTTCGGCCCAGGGATGCAGCTGCGTCAACGGAAAGTTGCGAAAGACGAATACCAGCCGCTCACCAAAGTGTTTCTGCAGCTTCTTCACGATTTCGTACGCCTCTCCGCACGCGGGACACTCGTAATCGCCATACTCGACAAGTTGGCAGAGAGCGTTGAGATCGCCCTGAAGATGATCGTTTGCACTGATGGGAATCGAGAGTTTGCTCATGATGTTTTCCTCGTGGGTAAGTTTTCCAATGCCTCAAGAATTCCGTCAGCCCCAGGGTTCTCGCCGATCGGCGAAAGGTAACTCCACGCAATCACACCCTCGCGGTCGATGACAAACAACGCTCGCTCCGACACGCCGTCTGCCGCACGATAGGCTCCATAAGCCTGCGAAACGTTACCCTTCGGCTCGAAGTCCGCGGCCAGCGGGAAATGCAGATGATGGTCTTTAGCGAAAGCAGCATGGCACCACACACCGTCGACGGAGATGCCAATCAGTTCCGCGTCATACTTCTGAAACTCAGGAAGGATCTCGTTGTAGAGCGCCATTTGGTCGCCGCACACCGGGCTCAAGTCCGCGGGATAAAAGGCAAGGACAACGGGCCTGCCGCTCAGTTCGCTGAGCGAAAGTTTGCGGTCCGGTGCAACCGGAATATTGAAGTCAGGGGCGGTGGTGCCTGGGGGAAGAATGTCTGGCATGTCGGACCTCAGTTACTCAGATGTGCGAAACGCGAAGAAGTGTCGCCAAACTTTGCAGGAGGTGGCATCGAATTGGTAGGCGAGGCAGGTCTCGAACCTGCAACCCCCGACTTAGAAGGTCGGTGCTCTATCCAGTTGAGCTACTCGCCCCCGCGCTACTCGTTCATGTGCCGGACGCGCAGGGGATACGCGCCTGAATCGATTGTAGCGGAGGTCCGTGCCGGCGCGAGTTCGCGCCCCCGCAAGACGGCCGTAATCTCATCCAGAACGGCACCCCACCGCTCCACCGCGGCGGCCGTATCTACGCCGACTGCCCGAATGTACAGCGTCACCGCAAAACCTTCCACCGTTCCCTCAAAATCGAACATCGCTGGACGCATCACGCAGGCCAGAGCCGCATCGGGATAGTCGAGCCTCTCCGCGCGCCGAGTCAACCGATCCAGCATCTCGCCCTGCTGATGCGCAGACGCAAACAGTGCCCGGTCGCGCCACAGAATATCGATATAACTCGCCACACCCGCAGCCGCTTCTTCTGGCTCCAGATCCAGTTCGAGACGAAGCATCTCCAACTCCTCCGTCTCGCTCTCCGCCGTAAGAAGCCATACGTCGCACTTGGCGGTAAGCACCGGAGACCGCACCGCGTTCAGTGATCGCAGCGCACGACCGAGCGCCGGATACTGCTCCGCTTCAGGAATTTCAGCAATGTCGTAAGGCTCAGCGCGCAGATCGACATAACGCGCGCTGCTGTCGGGGTCCGCCCACGGCACCACCAGCGTGGGTGCATCGGCACTACATTCGGCGGTCCACTCTGCCAGCATCTGTGAGTTATTTTTCCGGATGAACGCTCGTGTCGTGTCCGCGTACACCTTGTCCGATCATAAGCGAACGGCTGGGGAACGCGACCGACTCCGGGTACGCGTGTTCGAAGATGAACCTCAGCGCAGTAGTTTCCGCCCAGTAACCGTCGTCGCCACTAGACGGATCCGGCGCGGCAAGGAAGGCGCAGTGTCCACCATGCTCGGTCTCGATAAAAGTGATTTTGGGATTCGCCGCAATAGCTTGACGCGTAGTCTCAATCAGCCGAACAAAAGGATCGTCAAGCGCATGCAAAATCAAAGTAGGCACCGCAATGCGATCCAGCACCCGCGCCGCAGCAGCTCGGTAGTAATAATCATCCGCAGACTGAAACCCTGAGTACAGCGCCGTAATGCGGTCATCGAACTCACGCAGAGAACGTATGTGCGCCCCACGCTGCGGATCGAACACATGCGGAAACAAAGTCGCCTTACGCCGAAACCGCCGCAACAGAGCACGCAGAAATCGCCGCTCGTAGAAGCGATTCTGCCAGCTGTGCAAGGCGTCCGCCGAAGCCTGGAGATCAACCGCGGGCGACACCCCGATCACGCTGCGAAGCTCCGGAGGCGCCTCAGATCCAAGCTCTCCCACCAGCTTCAGCATCAGGTTTCCCCCCATGGAGTAGCCGATCAGAGAGAGGGTCTGCAGTTTCTGCGACGTGAGGAAAAACTTGAGCACCCGGTCAACATCCGCTGACAAACCGGAGTGATACAGCGTAGGCGTCAGGCGCTCCGTCCCTCCGCAAGTCCGCATGTTCATGCGAATCACGTTGCACCCCGCCCGCCATAACTTGTTTGCATTACCGACAACATACTGCGAACGCGACGAGCCTTCGAGGCCATGAAGAATGATGACGGTAGGGCGTTCCGGGCGCTCCGGCAGCGGCTGCCAATGGCAATGGCAAAGCACCTGGCTGGCGATCTGACGCCCACGCGCCGGCGAAACTTCCACAAGCTGCGCAACAGCTGCGGGCAGGCGATCCTGCCGCCGCAGAAGGTTCCCGAAGATCGTCTGCAGGTGCCCGTTTAACAAAAACGGCCGCGGCTTGAACTCGCGATAGCCCTGTGGATACGCAGGCGCCGACATCAGCAGCCCGCTTTCGCGCTCAACTTCGCGGCAGCCTTCAGCATCGCCACAGCGCCAAGCGCACCCGTCGGTTCGTCTTCGTGTTTGAAGTAAGCAAAGACTTCCTGCGTGCGCGCAGACTCTTCAAAGCGCTCCGCGAACACATCCAGATTTCGCGCAGAGTATCCTCCATTGCGGCGCAACCGGTAGTAGAGAAAATCTGCCGTTGCAATATCCGGCGTCACAAGTTCGTCACTCTCCGCAATGCAAAGCGCAGCATTGTGGGCATGCAGAATTTCATACACAGGCTCAGCAAACCAGCTCTCATTGCGGAACTCGAAGGCCACTTTTAGCGCTGGATCAGCGAGCGAAGACAGCGTAAGCAGTGCCTTCAATCGGCTCGTATCGACCTTGAAGTTCGGCGGCAATTGAAACAGCAGCGGCCCGAGCTTCCTTGCCGCACGCACCGCTTCAACCGACGCGACAAACGCGGCCACATCTTTGCCGCAAGCCTTCAAACGCTTAAAGTGGGTGATGCCCTGCGGAGCTTTGAAGCTGAAACGAAAGCCCGGCGGAGTCGCCTCCAGCCACCCCTGCAACTGCGCCTCGGTTGGCAGCTCCCGGAACGTGTAGTTGACCTCGACAGAAGTAAGCCTCGCCGCATAATGATGAAGAAACGCTCGAGCTGGAACCTCAGCCGGATAGAAGCCCGGCTTCCAACTCGTGTAGGCCCAGCCGGACGTTCCTGCAAAAAG
>CAZZYB010000051.1:0-14351 GCA_964658125.1 uncultured Acetobacteraceae bacterium
GCCTAAAACTTTCATTCGCAACATATAAAAAGCCCGCTCAAATCGAGCGGGCTTCTCTGCACGATGCATCTCTTAAGCGTTATACGTAGACGAAGCAACCCGTCCGCCGCGCCCCGTCCAGTTGGTGTGGAAGAACTCGCCCCGAGGCTTGTCCACCCGCTCATACGTATGCGCGCCAAAGAAGTCGCGCTGCGCCTGCAACAAGTTCGCCGGCAGCCGTTCCGTCCTGTAGCCGTCGTAGAACGCGAGCGCCGTTGAGAACGCCGGCGTGGGCACGCCAAGCTCAATCGCCGAAATCAGCGCCTTCCGCCAACCCGCCTGCTCGCTGTTCAGCACATTCGCGAAGAAGTCGTCCATCAACAAATTATCGAGCTGCGGATTCTTGTCATACGCATCCTTGATCTTGCCCAGGAATTGCGACCGAATGATGCAACCACCGCGCCACATCAGCGCGATCCCGCCCATATTCAGGTGCCATCCCTGCTCTTCCGCCGCCGCGCGCAGCAGCATGTACCCCTGCGCATAGCTGATCATCTTCGAGCAGTACAGCGCCTTCCGCACGTTCTCGATAAACTCCTTCTTGTCCTCGGTGAACGCTGCTTTAGCCGGCCCGTTCAGAATTTTCGAAGCCTTCACCCGCTCATCCTTCAAAGCCGAAAGGCAGCGCGCAAACACGCTCTCACCGATCAGCGTCACCGGCATTGCCAGGTCCAGCGCAGAGATCGCCGTCCACTTGCCCGTGCCCTTCTGTCCCGCCTTGTCGAGGATCTTGTCGACCATCGGCTCGCCATCATCATCCTTCTTGCCGAAAATCTCCGCCGTAATCTCGATCAGGAAGCTGTCCAGCTCGCCCTTGTTCCACTCCGTAAACACGGCCTGAAACTCATCGGCCGAAAGCCCCAGGCCATCCTTCATCAGCTGGTAAGCTTCGCCGATCAGTTGCATATCGCCGTACTCAATCCCGTTGTGCACCATCTTGGTGTAGTGCCCGGCACCGCCTTCGCCAACCCAGTCGCAGCACGGAGTACCGTCATCAACCTTCGCCGCAATAGCTTGAAAAATGTCCTTCACCGCAGGCCACGCTTCCGGATTCCCACCCGGCATAATCGACGGGCCAAACCGCGCACCTTCCTCACCGCCCGATACGCCGGTACCCACAAACAGGATTCCCTTCTCAGCCAAATCCTTCGTCCGCCGATTCGAGTCGGTATACAGCGAGTTGCCGCCGTCGATAATGATGTCGCCCTTCTCCATGTGCGGCACCAGCAGGTCGATAGTGTGGTCCACCACATCGCCCGCCTTGACCATGATCATCACCCGCCGCGGTGTCTTCAGCACGCTGCAAAGCTCTTCAATCGAGTGCGTGCCCACGACCTGGGTCCCCTTCGCCTCGTCCGCAATAAAGTCGTCCACCTTCGACGTCGTGCGATTGAAAACCGCCACCTTGTATCCATGGTCGTTCATGTTCAGGACGAGGTTCTGCCCCATCACCGCAAGGCCGATCAGGCCAATGTCACAACTAGCTTCTGCCATTTTTCTCTCCTGCCCGTCTGGCCTTCGAGGGCCGCGGGCGGTTCCGTCAGTAATTTGACTCGCTTCATGCTAGCGCACAGTCGCGCAGACTGCACACACAGCTTGTCAGACTAGCATTGGACGTCCGCAGCTGGCCAAATTCCAAACCGCCTGGTCCTCGGTCGTGAGCACCTAAGTCAAAGGAATTGCCGTCAGCTCTTGTTTGTCATTCCCGAAGGGAATCTGCGTCTCGCTGAGGTGAGTCGCCTAAGCCGCCGCATACCGCCCGAGCTCCTTCACCATCCGGCAATGCGCCCGCAAACCATCCAGCGCACGCTCCGCCCCGTCCACCGACCCAAACCGGAAATCCACATAAAAGATGTATTCCCAAGGGCTCCCCGGCACAGGCCGCGACTCAATCTTTGTCAAATCAACCCCAGCATCCGCGAGCACCTGCAGCGCCGCCACCAGCGTCCCCGGACGATGTTCCACCGCAAACGCCAGCGACAGCTTGTTCACCAGCCCCGTGGCTGGCTCCGCATCCGCACGCCGCAGCAAATGAAATCGCGTAAAGTTTTCCGCATTATCCTCAATGCCCGCCACCAGAACCTCAGCCCCATACTCCTCGGCCGCCAGCACGGGCGCCACGCCAGCCGTGTCCCGCAGCCCTTCAGCCATCAAATGCTTCACGCTGCCCGCAGTGTCATAAAAAGGCACCACCCGCGCCTTGTTCATCGAAGCCAGATACTTCCGGCACTGCGACAGCGCCACCGGATGCGAGATCACATGCCGCACATCCTCAAGCCGCACACCAGGCGCTGCAATCAGGTTGTGCCGAATCCGCAGCAAGCTCTCGCGGTCGATCCGGACCGCGTTCTGCAGCAGCAAATCGTAGTGCTCCGCAACCGATCCATGCAGGCTATTCTCGATCGGCAGCACCGCCCCATCGGCCCGCCCCGACAACACCGCATCGACTGCTTCCGCGGACAACGCGCAAGGCAATATCTCCACCGCGCCCAGCATCTCCATCGCCGCCATGTGGCTGTTGGACCCGCGCTCGCCCTGTATCGCCACTTTCCGAACATCGCTTGATGGCATTTCGCTCCTTTGGGTTGCTAACAAAATGCAGCATTTATCTCCGCGACAAATGGCAACCTGCACTGTCCCTGCCGCAACTTACCATAACGACGCCCGAAAAGGGCGCGGCCTTCGGCAGATGCGATTGCCAGGCAATTGGTTAGGAGACCGCTTCAATGCTTTGGACAATCATCGTCATCCTCTTCATCCTCTGGCTCTTGGGTTTCAGCCTCCACATCGGCGGCGGACTTATCCACTTGCTGCTCGTAATTGCCGTCATCGTCCTGATCTTCAACCTGCTCACCGGCCGTCGAGGCGTCTAGCCGGGCAGAGCAGCCAAGCGGGCCAGATTCACCGGTCCAACGGACGGCGCGCATGGGCCCGTACCCCGCGCCGTCCATACGTTGTAAAGCAGCACGTGCGGAAGGAGCACTCGTATGAGTACAAGCGATAGCACCGTCAAAGGCAAATTCAACGAAGTCGTCGGGAGCATGAAGCAAGGCGTCGGAGAGGCCGTAGGCAACGACCGGCTTGCCAACGAAGGCGCAGCGGAACAAGTCAAAGGCCACGCTCAACAAGCGTGGGGAGCCGTCAAGGAAGGCGTCCATGACTCCGCCGACGACCGCAGACCCGCAGCCGAAACCGAAGCCCACGACGCTCGCGAGAGCATCACTTCAGCCGCCCGCAATGTCAAGGAAAATATCAAAGACGCCTTCACCGACCGTCACAACCGCTAACGAAATCCTGATCCCCCAAAGGTAAGGCTCGCCTCGCGCGAGCCTTACCTTTTGTCCCGCGAACTTCCCGAATCAAAAGCTCCTACCTTCGATAAAAAACATCTCCCACTACAGCCAGAAAGAACACCACCGAAATCACCCCGTTGAGCATGAAGAACGCCGCATTCATCCGCCTCAAATCCCGCGGCGACACAATCGCATGCTCATACACCAGCAACCCCGCAACCAACCCGAATCCACAAACCGCAATCGCTCCCAAGCCAAACAGCCGCGCAAACCAGAACAACAGCACCACCATTCCCAGGTGCATCCCGCGCGCAATCCAGAACGCCGCCTCCATCCCAAACGCCTGCGGAATGCTGTTCAAGCCCACTCGCCGGTCGTGCTCAAAGTCCTGGCACGCATACAGCACATCGAACCCACCCACCCACAGAATCACAATTGCGGTCAGCACTACAATCCGCGGCGACAAACTCCCCCTCACCGCAATCCAGGCAGCCGTCGGAGCAATTCCCAGCGCCAGCCCCAGCACCACATGCGACCACCGCGTAATCCGCTTCATATAGCTGTAGAGAAGCACCACAGCCAGCGCAATCGGAGCCAACTCCAGCGTCAACCGGTTCAACATCGCCGCACCAACCAGAAACACCACCGCCGCCAGCACCGTGAATCCCAGCACAAAGCTCGCCGACAACTCACCGGCCGGAATCGCCCTCATCGCCGTCCGCGGATTCTCTGCATCCAGCTTCGCATCGGCCAACCGGTTGAACGCCATCGCCGCCGTCCGCGCCGCCACCATGCACACCACAATCCAGAAAAGCGTCCTGCCGGCCGGCCATCCATTTGCCGCCAGCACTGCGCCCGTCAACGCAAACGGCAGCGCGAACACGGAGTGTTCCCACTTGATCATCTCCAGCGTTATGCGCGTGCTGCGTAGAACGTTTTCCATTACATCCATCGTAAACGGCAAGCGCGCCGGAGACTCCCGGCGCGCCTTCGCATTCACTGCCACTACGATTTACCGCTCCGCGCGCTGACCCGCAACCTGAAGATTATTCACGACGGAGAACACTCCCGGGACGCCGTTCGCACGGATCCCAGCCATATCCTTATCGGCCTTCGAATCGACCACGCCATTGAGCGTCACGTGCCCGTTCACGACCGTGATACGAATCGTCTTCGCCGGATCGAGCACATACCTGTTCAGCGGCCCGAAGCCATAAATCGCCCGCGCTTCGGCCACCCGAATCTGATCATCCATAGGCGAGAGCGGAGCCACTTCAAGTTCGTCAATCACATCGCGAACGCCCGGCATGTTCTCTACAACCGATACGGCAGAGTCTTTGTCCGCCGGTCCGTACACCGTGCCCCGCAGCGTAACGACGCCATTCTGAACACCAATTTCGATGTTGTTGAAGGCTGTCGTCCCATACCCGACACGGTCATACGTCAGCTTCTCCGAAAGCTTCTGGCGCAGCTTCGCATCGTCCACCACCTCGCCGCCGCCGCGCACTTCAATCATGTTGCGCACAGCGCGCACATCCTTGCGATGATGAGCCTTCTTGTCCGCATCTTCCTTCGCACTGTAAAGCGCCACGTCGCCAGTCAGCGTGACAACGCCATTCTGCACCGCAACCTGCACGCCGGAGAAACGCTTGTTATCCAGCGAATGCTGTACATCGGCCTGGATCTGCGCATCGCTGACCTGCGCATGCAGCATCCGGACCATCCCCAGAGCTGCTGCAAAAACTACTAATTTCAAATAACGCATGGAACCTCCATTGTCCGTACCTCGAACGACGGAACCATACATTTAGATGCGAAATCGCACCAAAAGTCGCGCCTACCGATAGCGCTTGCGTACGCGATAAACCACCGAAAACACGCCGGTCTCATCCCTCGTTGCTACCAGCTGAGTGTTTTCGCTGATCTGGTACTGCACCTGGATCAACTGCTGCGCGCTCTGGTTCACATTCGTCGCAAACACCAGCGTCAACTGTTTCGAAAGCGGCTCCTGCACCGTGATCCGCGCCGTCGAGTTCCCCAGCGTCCCCACGAACGACGGATCGATCTTTACCGACCCCGACCCGAATAATTTATTCACCCGACTGCCCACCGTAGCATTCAGCGCCCCACCCAGCAGCGCGCTCGTCGTCGGATCAGTCCCCGCTTGCACCTGCTGCTCCTGATAGATTTGGGACTCCTCCTGCGTACGACCCAGCGCCAGCAGGTTGAAGATGTCCGCCTCCGTCAACGGAGGCTCCGAGCGATACGTCGGCTTCAGCGCTGTAACCGTCCCATGCAGCCCAATCGTCAGGTCATAATTGTTCACCCGAGCCGTTGCGTCCAGATCAATAATGGGATCGATCCTAACTGGGTTCGTAAAGTAGATCGTCCCCCGCTGCAGCTCATACTTCGTGCCTGCAAACGTAGCGCTGCCGTCCGTAATCTGAATCCGTCCCAGCACGGTCGGCACGGCAACCGTCCCGCGCACCGTCAGGTCCACGGTCCCCGCAAGCTTGGCATACGAATTCTGAAAATCAAGCTGCGGCGCGCTCGTCACATGGATGTCAAGTCGAATCTTGTTGGCCGCCGAATTTGGATCAGGCGGAGCCGCAACCCCACCACTTCCTGCAAACGCCGCAAAATCCACATCCGCACCAATCCCAAACCGCGTCACCAGCACCGTCCCTGAAAGCTGCGCCGACTGCGGCCCGCCCTGCAACCGGAACTGCGCATTCGCGGTTGCGCTCAGACCGTACAGCCGCACCCGCACCGCATCACCAGTGGCCGTCAGGTCGGCAAATATGCCCTTCTGCTGATAGCTAAGCGATCCGCCAATCCGCAGCTTGCCGCCACCCGTCGTAGCCACCAGGTCTTTCACCTCGAGACGGTTCTGATTGAACGAGAGCGTCCCATTCATGTCCGTAAGTCCGTTAGGAATGCCATCGACCGCAAGGTTGACGTGGGCAAACTGCACATCGCCACCCAGCTGCGGCGCCTTCATCCGGCCCTCGACGGCCACCTTGAAGGTCACCTTGCCCGATGAGATCAGATCGGGATCGAACGTATGCGCCAGCGCCATACTGATGCTGCCATTCGCATTCAAATTCAGAGGTCCGCCGTTGGGGTTTGCATCTCCAAAAACCCGCGCCGTGCCGCCCAGGCGCAAGTCCGTATCCTGCCCCGTAATGTGCAGCGAATCCACCGTCAACAAACCAGCGCGCAGACTGGCTCGCAGCGGTTCCGCAGTCTTCAACTCCACGCCCTCAAGCTTCACATCGAAGTCGCTGAACTCCGCCGCTCCGGTCAGCGCCTGCGGCGTAGCCAGCGGCCCCGCTACAGTGATCGTCCCGCCGATCGACGAACTCCCCTTCAGCCTCCCCGGCGCAAACAACGCAATCGCCTTCGAAATATCGAGCCCCGCCAGAGTCAGCTTCGCCTGAGTCTCATAGTTGCCCTTCAGCGAGGTCTGCCCATTCGCATTCACCTGCGCGCCAACCAGCATCGAGTGCGCATCGTAGAACACCGTCGACCCAGTCGAGTAGGCCGTTACATTCAGATCACCCAGCGGCTTACCCTGCACCACGATCTTTGCCAGGCTCAACTTCGCATGCAGATTTGGCTCGTCCAGCGTCCCATTAGCGTCCGCGTTGATGGTCAATACGCCGTCCGCATCCGGATTCATCTTCCTCACCGAATCGATCTTTGATAGCTGCAAATTATTGCCTTCAAGATGCGCCGCGATATGCCGGTTCTCAAAGTTGTAAGCACCGTTACCGGTAACCGTCATGCCATGCGCCGCCACCAGGAACCGCGAAGCATTCACCTGCTGCCCCTGAACCGTCGCATCCACTTCAACGTTCTGGTAATTCTCTCCATACGCCACGCCATTGGTTAGCGTCACTTTACCGCCGCCACTCAGGTTGTTCGCTGTACCCGAAACGTGTGCATCTATATTCGCAATCCCCGTAAGCTGCACCTTGGTCTGCTGCCCCGCCATCTGCAGCAGGTCGGCAGCCTGCGCATTGGCCAGCTTCACTCCGGCATCCACAGCCATGCCGTTATCCCACACATACGACACCACACCGCGCCTCGAATAAACCCGACGCGGATGAACCGTCCCCGTTAGGTTCAGCACCGCCGTATTCCGCTTGATGGTCGACGACGCCACAGCCACGCCCGTACTCGGCGAGTACTCCGCATCCGCAACCACGGAGTCCACCAGCACATCCGCCGTCGTTCCCAGCTTTACTTCAACGCTGTCGGCGACCAGGTGCCCCTTCACATCGAGGTTTGCAATCGGCCCCGCCGCGGTTCCATTGAAGCCCAGCGTTCCATGCAAGACCACCGGCACCGCCGCGCTTCCCTTCTTTCCATTCGCCTCGAACCCGAGCGTCTGCAGAAGCTGATCGAACTCGCCAATATCGTGCGCCTGCAAATCCACCTTCAGCGACGTCAGCGGATCACCTCGATTCACCCCCAGCACGCCGCTCGCATTCAACACCGTAGCCGGCGTCTGCGCTGTCACCCGCGTGATATTCACCACCTCGCGCCGCCCGTCGTAGTGAGCAATCACCTGCCCACGCACCGGAACGTTGCTCAGCGCGCGAGTACGCGGCACACCTGTCGGCGACATCTCGAGGTTCGCATCCACCTGCACCGTGTCCGCGATATTCGCCGCCGGTCCACCCCACTGCACCTTTACCGGCCCGGTAATCGATGTATCCAGTCCCAAATCCCCAAACTTCGGATTGGCCGTGATGTCCATGATCGTGCGCAGCGGAATCTTGTTCACCGTCACCGTCAGAAACGCCAGCGCCGAACTCACCGGCGTCAGATTCATGTCCTTCACCACCGGCTTCGCGCCCGCACTCTTCGCCACGTTATTGGCCGTCTTCGCCGCCGCCACCGCCGTCGCCGAAGCAGCCGGCGCACCAGCTTCCATCTCCCCCAGCCAGTTAGAAATCCGCAGAACCCCTTCCGCACTCCCGCCACCGGGCAGATACCCAGTTAGAGCCGTAAACAACAACTCGGTCGGCGTAATGTGAACCTGCGCTCCACCGTTCACATCGTGCAGTCGCACATATTGATCCTGATAACCGGCATTGTGCAGTTTCATCACGCCGACCATCAAATAACCAGCCTTGCATTCAGGATCCGGCGGCAGCATTTTGGTCGCCGCAGTCGAGTTCGACTTCGGCCGCCGCCGCGCAAAGAACCCCGGCTTCTTCTGAGCTTCAACCGGAGCCACTTCGCAGTTGCGGCCCCTCACATTCAAGTCCAGCGTCCCCGCCGTCAACCCCTCCACACCCGCCAGGTATCCCACCTGTTTCAACTCCAGCGCCCCGTCGATTGACGCCTGCCACTCCGGGTTCGCAAAGTGGTTCACCAGTGCCGTCGCGGTCACCCGGGTCGACGCTCCCGTCGTCAACTCAAATCTTTTCAACTCCGCGGTATCGCGACCGAACTCCGCAGCCAAATGCAAATGCGATTGCACCTCCGGCTGCGTCTGCATCTTGGTCCGCAAATCGTTCAGATCAATCGTCGCCCCGTAGTGGTCCGCAGACGCGATGTAGTGCACCTCGGCCTGCAAATCTCTAGCCGCCAGATCAAACGGAATCGCCCGATTGTTGATCACCGCGAGTCCATCCGCCAGCTCAACTTTTCCAGCCTGCAAGTCCAGCAGAGTATTTTGAATCGGCTCCGTGCTCGAGCTCTTCTTTTTCGGCACCGGCTGGTTGGTCCTGCCGTCCTTGTCCACGATCAAGTGAACATGCGGCTGCTCCACGCGCAGATAATTCACCCCGACATGCGACTGCGCACCTTTCCCCACAGTGTGTGAAAGGAAAGTGTTAATCTTCAGCCGGACGAAAATCTTCGCAGCCGAAAGGTAAGGCGCTTCACCCGGGGCCTCCGTACCATGAATCACTAACCCATCAGCCTCGATCGCCAGATGCAGCAGGTTGAAAGAAATGTGTCCCAGCTCAACCCGTCCGCCAGTCGAGTCCTCTAAAACACTCACCACCTCAGCGCCCACCCGCCGCTGAAAGTCCGCAGTCGTCGTGTAATACCACCCACCCAGTAACGCGATGAGCAGCAGCACAAATAGCGATCCAAGTGTCCACTTGGCCACACGCCAGGTTCGCGAGCGTGGCACCACGGCAGTAGTCTCGGCAGCGTTACTCACGGAGCCACCTCCCCCTGCTTCAACACCACCACGCTACCCTGCGCGCGCAGGCTCTTCAGCCAGTCGCCCAACAGGTTTGACACCTGTTGCTGCAGCAGAATCTCCTGAATGCGATCCGAAATAGCTTCAAGCTTCGGTGGAGTCGTATGCTGCTTCGCGTATTCAGGCAGAAGAGTCTTCTCGTAATAAGCCTTGATCTCGGATTCAGGAATTCTCACACCCATCCGAAACCGCTCCTCGATGAACCGCAGCACTTCCATCCGCGCCCGCCAGCGCGACATGAAGGTCTCTTCCGTGAACCCATGCTTCGCCAGGAAGCTCTTCCAGCCTGCTTCGCTGTCGCAGAGGTTTTTGCACTCCGGAATCGACTTCCGCAGACCCTCGATCTCCTTCTGCACATCCGCATCGGTGATAGGGTCTTCCGGCACGAGCTTCGCCTGCTGCAGAATCAGGTCGCGACTGATCAACCGCTCAATTGCCCGGTCGCGAGAAAAGTCGTTACGCCGGTCCCTGAACGGTTGCAGTTCCGTGAAGCGCCGCTCCTCATCCACATCGCTGTCGAGAATCAGGTTGCCGTTGACTATCGCGACCACGCGATCGATCTCCTCGCCCTGGGTCACGGGCATCTTCGGAGCCGACGGTGTCGGCGTTGAGGTCTGCGGAACTGACGCCTTCGTTGCCGTCGCCTGACCAGCCGCCCCCACTCCGGCCGCAGCAACGCCGCACAGGATCACGCCAAGAAAATGAAGACGGATGTTCATCAGAAGCTCTGTCCAATACTGAAGAAGAAGTTGAAATGTCCCGACTGGCCAACATAGGGCGACTTACCCGTGTAGTCGTAGAACACCGGGTACACCGGAGGATTGAGGTTATAGCTGAAGTCCACGCGGATCGGCCCCACCGGCGTCTTGTAACGCGCACCCAGACCCACAGCATGAGAGTAGTAGTTGAAGCTGCAAGTGCCTGTCAGCGTCGAGTTGTCCGTCGTTCCCGCCGGCACCGTCACATTTCTGCAAGTCGATTCGTTCGGCTGACGGAAATTCTTGATGCTCTTGAACATGTCTCCCGGATGCTGAAACACGTTGCCCATATCGTGAAAAATCACGAACGAAACGCTGTCGCCGACAATCGGCAGCGTCGGAGGTGGCAGCCGCAGTTCGAACGTGTTCACCACCACGGCCGATCCGCCCACAGGGTACCCCGTGGTCAGATCGCGAGGACCCGCATCGTTGAGTCCAAACCCGCGATGCGATGTACCGCCGCCCGCGTACAGCCGCTCCGGCAGCGGAATAGGATTGCAGGTAGCATTCGTGTTCTGCAGCGTCCCCGTGCAGTTGGAAAGACCAATCGTGCTGGTCGCGGCGGAGGTGTTCCCGAAAGTATTCTCAAGGCCAACTCGCAGGTTCCGCGCGAACACATACTTCTTCTTGCCGAAGGTGTAATACGAACTCTGAGACGCATCAATCCGATTGAAATTCGTATTCGAACCGAAGATCGAATCGGCAACGAACTCCTGCACCGAAAAGTATCGCCCTCTACCCGCATCCAGCGGGCTGGGGTCGCGCGTGTCGTGGAAGTAAGTAACAGCCGGACCGCCCACCTTCACCGGCAACGAGAGTTGCGGAATCAGGTTCGGCGTCACTTCCAGGCTGTTCGGATCGACCGCGACCCGCCGGAACTGGAAGTCGTAGATCAGGTGGTCGGCCTTCTTGATGTTCTGCGACACGCGAAAGTCCGCCTGCTGCGTCGACGCCGAAAACGTCGTAATGTTCTGCACATTCGAGTAACCGCCCGAAAGCGTCGCCGTCAAATTCGGATTCCCCAGCAGCCGCGGATTGTTGAAACTCAGCGTCGCGATCCGCTCCAGCAAACCGTATGTCGTATGCAGCGTCAGCGACTTGTCGGTCCCGAACAGGTTGATCCGCGAAACATCCACGGACACCCTGGGGCTCGCGCCGGCCTTGCCATTCTGCGCCGCAGTCCCACTCCCAATCCGCGTCTGTCCCGGCACCTGAGCCGGTGTTCCCAACTGCACTTCGAGCCCAAAGCCGTACGTCACATCCCACCGCTTCGCTTCCGTGACCTGCACCAGCACGTTCTTCCGCGGAGCATCCCCCGCAGGATTCTGCACCGCCGCATTCACCTCGTTGAACAGCGCAAGGTTGTACAGCTTCCGCTGAGTATCCAGCAATCCGGCCTGGTTCAGTGGCTCGCCCGCATGAACCTCAAGCTGTTCCTGCACCAGCCCGGGCTTCGTCCGCTTGATCCCGGAAAGCAGCACGCGGTCGATGAATACCTGCTGCCCCTCCGACACATTCAGTTGCACATCGGTAGCGGCCTTGTTATCGCCCTCAACGTCCTGCTTGATCTCCACGCGCGCCTGGTCGAACCCATGCGAAACATAGTAAGAAAGCACCGCATCGCGGTCACCCGAGAGCGTCAACAGTGAAAATGGCTGGTCTTCCTCGGTCTGCAGCAAACCCTTCACCGCTTCCACCCGCGATGGATCTACCCCTGTGACTTGCACCGACCCAAACTTCTGCTGCGGGCCCTCTTCAATCGCAAACGTCACTTCGATTTCCGCAACTTTAAGCGTCCGCCCGTTCTTTCCCGTGTCCACGTCTTTCGCGGTGCCGGTAACCTTCGCCTGGCTGAAACCGTTCGCCCGGTACAGCGCCTGGATCGAACTCGTGTCGGCCTTCACAAGCGCCTGGCTGTAGCGGCCGGCCCGCAGATACAGGTCGGACTTCTTGGTGGACAACCGCTCAAGGATCGTGTCCGTATCGAAATACTTATTGCCCTTGATCGTGACGGCCTGCACCTTGTGCTTGGTACCCTTCACCACCGTGTACTGCACCGTGACATTGCCCGTGCCTTCGCCCAGAAGCTGCACGCTCGTCGTCACATCGAAGTACCCCTGCTGCTGCAGAAAGTCGCGAATGTTATGGGCCCCTTCATTCAGCAGATCGTTATCCACCGCCCCTTCTTCAAACACCGGAACCAGAAGATGCAAACGTGACTTTGAAACTTTCGCTCCCAGGATGACAACCTTCACTCGCGGTCCCTGGTTAGCCGCAAAATTATAATCAAGCTGCTTGCGCGGCTTGTCGTAACTCTGCTTCTGCACACTCACCGTTGCCTCAAGCCGATCCAGCTTCTGGTACTGCGTCCGCAGGCTGCTCAGCGCAGTCGAGTTGGTGTCGCGCGTCACCTTCGGGCTGCAACCGTGCGAAAGAAGGGTCGCCAGACGCCCGCAGTTAAGCTTCGCCTTCTTCCGAAAATCCGGCTGCGTAAACCCAACATCCGTACCCTCGATCGCGACATTGCCCACACGCGCCTGCGCCCCCACCACCACCTTGAAATCGAAGTTCACCTCGTGCCCGGTATCGTCCTTGATCGTCGAAACATCCACCGTCGGCTGGTAAAACCCATTCCGCGCCAGCGCCTCCTTAATGCCTGCCACAGAAGCTGGGACCAGTGCCTCGGTGTACGCCGTCCCCGGCTCCAGCTTCGTCGCAAACTCCAGCAGCGACGCCAGCCTCTCGCTCACCACACCTTCGATCTGCACCCTGCCGATGTAATACCGCGCCACGCCCGCATACACCAGCGCGATACCGCCATCCGTAGGTTCGCTGTGCACGCTGATGTCGCGATACCGGCCACTCGCAAAAAGTCTCCGCAAATCGGCGCGTACATGCTCTGGATCGAGCGCCTCTCCCGGCTTCTGCGTCAGTTGACTTGGCAGCGCATCGTCCTTCGAAAACGTAACGCCCTCAAACCGAATATCGGTAACGCGCTTCCCACCCTGCTGCCACACGCTGGTCGACAGCGCCGGTCGAGCATCCACTAACTGCCCCGAATCCGTAGCGCCCCGCGATCCTGCTACAGCCGGCTGCTGGGCCGTCTGACTCGCTTGCGGTGTCCCGATCGGAGCCGCCGGATTCACGCTCTCCGGCGTGGACATCGATCCGCCTTGCGTGCCCGACGTCGTCGGCGGATTTCCCTGCGCTGTAAGCGCGACCGGCCAAATGATGGAGATCACGGCAATCACCGCCGCGGCCACGGCCCGCGAAGACCATGTGCACCCGTTCTCGAACTGCTCCTTCGAAATCTTCAAGACCGCCACCGCACGTGTCCTTCACCCATGAATATCGCGATCGACAATCCCCGGCAGTGGACGGGAGATACTCGACGCCCCAGACAGTCCGCGCCCCGTACATGCAGATCAAAGCCTGAGCTTTATTTTACAGATGCAATTTACGGCCCAGAGGTTCGCTCAGACCCTTACAACCACAGCCTCGTATACTTCACCTCATGCCGGAGCACCAGCCCATCCCCGAATCGGAGCGCTACTCCCGCCAAATGCTCTTTCCCGGCATCGGCCCCGACGGCCAGCAAAAACTCCGCATCTCCCACGCCGCCATCATCGGTGTAGGCGCAACCGGCGCCGCAACCGCTAGCCTCCTGGCCCGCGCAGGTGTCGGCAAGCTGACATTGATCGACCGCGACTTCGTCGAGCCCTCCAACCTCCAGCGCCAGGTCCTTTTCGACGAAGCCGACGCCCGCGACGCGCTCCCCAAAGCCGAAGCCGCCCGCCGCCACATCGGCGCCTTCAACTCCGGCGTCGAGGTCCACGCCCACATAGCCGACCTCGTCCCCGCCAACATCCACGATCTCCTCGCCACCGCCGACATACTCCTCGACTGCACCGACAACTTCGAAACCCGCTACCTCCTCAACGATTACGCCGTCCAGCAATCCAAGCCCTGGATCTACGCAGCCGCCATAGGCGCCTACGCTGCGACGATGAACATCCTCCCCGCAGGAATTAGGAA
>CAZZYB010000052.1:0-14293 GCA_964658125.1 uncultured Acetobacteraceae bacterium
GGTCGCTTTGCCAATGGATAAATGATCTCATCGATAAGAGACAAGGCTGGAAGATCACCATCGCCGAAGATCTCAAGGACAACGAATGGATTACCAATTCCACAGGCGCCGGCGGAACTGGGTTCGGCGCACAATGGGGCATCAGCTTCTTCTGGAAACTCCACGATGCGATGACAGCACTAGACGATAGTGCTCGCGACATGCAGGCTGTCGCCTTCGCGATCGGGCAAAAGTATAACCAGAATGCCTTCCAGCGAGTCATCTACACGGAGTCTCACGACGGGGTCGACGGAACCGCCAACCCGCCGATGGCGCGGGTGCCTGAAACGATCTGGCCCGGCAAGGCCGATGGCTGGTTTTCGAAGAAACGTTCGACACTTGGTGCAGCTGCTCTCTTCACCTCGCCCGGCATCCCGATGCTCTTCATGGGACAGGAATTCCTCGCTTGGGGTGCGTGGAACGTGAACTACATGATGGACTGGGCGCACGCCTGGCAGTTCACTGGAATCACCAACCTCTATCGCGACCTCATTCACCTTCGCCGCAACTGGTTCAACAACACGCGCGGACTCCGCGGACAAAACACGAACATTTTCAAAGTGGACAACAGATCGAAGGTTCTCGGGTATCACCGCTGGGACCAAGGTGGTGCCGGAGACGATGTGGTCGTCATCCTGAACTTCGGGAACCAGGGATACACAAACTACTTCCTGGGTCTTCCACGCCCGGGCCTCTGGAAGGTTCGCTTCAATAGCGACTGGAGCGGATACGACGCCTACTTCGGCAACTGGTTCAGCTACGACACGACTGCCACCAGCGGTGGAACAGACAATCTCATGTATGCCGCAAATATCGGGATAGGGCCATACTCCGCGATCATCCTGTCCCAGGACCCGTAATTGGCCCCTGACTTACCCCAACAGCGCTCCCATGAGCGTCCCCGGCGTATTCGAGGAAGACCAGCAACGCAAATTGGAAGCAGCAGCTCATGTTTGTCCTGTCCACAATGTCCTTAATCTTGACGTACCAATCTCGTTTAGCTGGGGTCCCGGATAGTCTTGCGGGTAACCCTCTCTGATGTTTGGGTCCCTGCAAACGACCTTCTCGGTATCTGAACATCACTTCCCATAAGCCGACTTATCATTACTGATCCGGTGTCCGTAAGCGCATCGGCCCTCTGCGGCAAACGGAGAAGACGAACCAGAGCGATAAAATCGTAAGATGCACGGAACTCTATCGAGCGGCGGCTCCGGGCCGGGACGGCCACAGGGACCCGCACCGGATGAGGCGGAGGCGCTCCAGCTCATCCTCTCGATCGGCAGGGCCTTCAAGTTTGTTGACGATTATGTGCGCCCGCGGATGCAGAAGCATGGACTGACCATGACTGAATTCTCGGTTTTGATGGTGCTTTGGCACGGCGGACCTACCCCGCTCGGTGAGTTGAGCGAACGTATTCTGCTCACCGGCGCAAGCACCACCTACACCGTGAAAAAGTTGGAGAAGCGCGGCCTACTCGCGCGCGAGTCACGAAGCGAGGACAAGCGCGTCGTGATGGGAGTCATTACCGAAAAAGGCCGAACGCTGGCAAAGAAGGTTGCGCCGCTGCATGCGACCGAGCTTGCCGAAGCAATGCATCGTCTTTCCACCGAAGAAAAGAAGACCGCGGCTCAGCTACTGCATAAGCTACGTGGTCTTGGGCCTAATGAGCGCTAAGTAGCTGATGCGCGAGATACACCGTTGCAGCCAGCCGGACAGCATCCGCGGCCTTCCTGATCCAGTCAGTGCGGAGCAGCCTCTGCATCAGTTCAGGCGAGTATCCGCTTCGGTTGAAGGCTGCGTGGATCGGAAGCTGAAGCAGCACCGTGGAGACCGCCCCAACAGCGGAGGCAACGACCATGACCCAAGCGACAAGAGGGTCGACGCCCCAAGGCACCCTGAAAATCAACCAAATCTGGAGCACAAAGCCAACCGCCATCGGTGCGACCACAAAGGCCTGGATCAGCGGCTGTTGCGCTCGGTGATGCGCCTTGAAGGCATCGGCGGGGATAAGATGCCAGGTGCCATAGTTGACGAAACGCTCCACCCAGTTAGCCCCGAAGCAATAGCCATTCAGCAAAATGATAGCGATCACGAGAGCGTGCTGATGAAGTGTTCGCATTTCGGAGTCCTGCAACGCTTAGAAGTTATAGGTAAGCTGCGGAGAAATGAAATTCAAGCTCCGTCCGGCCGGATTCTGTTTCAGGAACTCCCCGGTGAAGAAATGCTCGTACGTCAGCGAGCCGCTGAGATGCCGGCTAAAGGCGTAATCGATTTCCTGCTGAATCTGCGTGCCGATGAATCGTGCGGTTGAATCTCCTGGGGCATGCGTAAGAATGCCTACAATGTTGTAGACACCATCCTGTGTGGCCTGCCGCCAGAGGAGCTCGACATTCGTGTTCGTGGTGGCCTTCCGAGTGAGTGCTGTCTTCAATGTCGGACGCACGATGATGAGATTGAAGGGGCCGAGCAGAATGCTCTGACTCAAGAAGTTGCCGTTTGGAAACAGTGGATTGAAGGTGCTGAGCGTGTTGTCGTGGGCGTTGTGGTCTCCGCTGAGAACACCTCCATCGAGTTCTGGGTGCGGTGCGAAGCGGGCATGGTTGAAGATGTAACCCAGGTGATAGCCCGTGCCCCAGGCGCTGATGTTGCCGGTGTTGAAACGTCCGAATTGCCTCGTGTATTCAAAGTCATAGTCCCACGTCTGAGTGTGCGACCATACGCGCGCTCCAATGGTCTCGCGCTGCTCGCGGCCCGTGCTCTGCACATAGCAAACTGACTTGTGGTCATAGCCAAGGTAGTAGAGATCGACATTCGTGTGGGATGACGGAACAGCCCGGCTCAGGTAGATCCCCCAGAGCTCTTCAGCGGGATTCAGTTCGTTATCGAAGATACCAGTCTTGACCTCCGTCGGGCGGACAGCGAGGCCGTCCGCGGTCCAGCGTCCTGCGTGGACCATCAAGCGGAACCCATCGAATGGCTGCTCGACATTAAGTCCAGCCCCGGTGGCGATAAGGCGTGTGGAACCCAGAGAGATGAGCTGACGACCGACACGGACGGTGAGCGCATGATCCGACGACTTCAAGGGGGTGATATCAACGAAGCCCTGATTGAAGTCGAGCTTATCCTCGTCGATGCCGGGACGCGGTCCACCGTCGCGACCAATGATCGTGCCGCTGTCGATTTGGATGCAGGTGCGAAACTGCGCGGTAAGGTGGAGGTCGGAGCTCAACAGGTAGCGCTGCAGGAAGTGGCCGTTATCCGGAGGCTGTGCGCCAAAGGCAGGATGGTCTTGATATTCGCCGCGCTCGCGGACCTGCCCGTTGATCGAGAGGAAATTGTCTTTCCCCAGCGGAATGTAGTGGAAGCGGTCGCTCCAGTCCCGCTCGGATGAGTGAGAGGTCGCGAGATAAGACCAGTCGATGTCCCAGACTTGTGGTGTGTACGCTGGCGGGTTCACAATCTGGGCGGCAAGCCGCAGGCTAGCCCCAGATGGAGCCAGAGCGAATGTCATCACGATGGAAAGAGGAACTCGGATGTTCAAAGGTGGACCTTCCTGTAAAGCCTCGCCCGGAGCATTTGCGCCGGGCGAGACAAGATGGAGACTCTACTTGAGCTTGGAGATGACTTCGTCGGAGAGGATCTGCTGGGCCTTCAGGCCGTCAGGATTGCCGAAGTCGTTCTCGAGTTCGGTAACGATCTGGTTGACCACGCTGACCGTCACCCCGAGGCTGCGAAGCCGATCGAACGTCGTGTCGTCGCCGATCGTGGACATGGTGCCGCAGGCATCGGCGATGACATTCACGTTGTAGCCCAGTCGAACGGCATCCCGGGCCGCCCAGAACAGGCAGATGTCGGTGGTCAGGCCCGCGAGGATCAGGTTGGTGCGCCCCGTGGCCTTCAGTGCGGCGACGAGTTCGGGTTGATCGAAGCAGCTTAGGATGCCGCCGCGCTTGAAGCGTGCGGCGAAGGCGTCGGGTGCAACCTCTTGAATCTCAGGCAGGGTGGGCCCCACATACTCTTCCATGGTGGTTGTGAAGAAGAGCGGCATGGAGAAGGTGACGCCCATGCGCGCCAGAACACGGCAACTAGCGATAACCGTGGTTTTGGGCAAACTTTTCACCCAATCGATGGTCATGGTCTGGTGATCGACAAGCAGAATGATGCTGTCGGAAGGTGAGAAACGACGTGCGACGTTAGCCATGGAATTCTCCTTGATAGGTGGATCTGAAACTATTTAGAATTCTAAATGAATTCTAAATAATTGCAGCACCCAATATAAACAGATGCTTGGAACGCCCACGCACAACCAGTGGCATCCGCAAATCACCCCGCAGACCATCTCAGTCAAAGAAGTTCGAACGTCGGCGGGACTTCGCACTGGAGACGGAGAACAGACGAAAATTAAAGGACCAGAGGAGCCCATGCACCGATCGAGCAAGGGTCTAAGCGAACCTTTGACTTGATCCTGAGAAACGCCGTTCGAAGAAGTTAGCCGAGCCACTGATGAGAACCCTCCCTGCCAAGACTTGTAAAGAGGATTGGCACATCCGAGTATGTTGCGCTAGCGGCAGAGCCAGGTCGATGCCCATAAGCCGACTTAGTGGTACCTATTCTGGACGGATGCCTAACAACATCTCTTCGCGACGATGAGATCGATTGTGACACTTGCAAAAGCGTCCTAAACGACTGTTTTGCTCTGTCTGACGCAGACTATTATCACTCTGTCGGGCTTCACGGAATGGGCAGTTGATCGGCCAAGGTAGAGGTGACTCGCGACAAATCGGGAGGCCTTGTGATCTCAGAGATTCAGGTCGTACGCCGCGCCATCAAAACCGCTGTGGTTGTATTGCTTCCGCTACTTCTCAGGGCGCAGGCTCCCCCTTCCTCGTCCACTGGCGATGCTCGTTTCCCTGTGGGGCGCTGGGTAGCTGAGCACCCGTCTTCGGGCGGCATTGCCTCATGGTGGGAGTTTCGGCCGGACGGTACGCTGACTATGTATTTTGGCGTCATGGTCAGCGACCAAATTGATCGCTCCGGGAACACATTCATGATGCCCTCCGGAACGGCCGGCGGTGATCGTGTCCGCGTTACCTATACGATCACGGACAACGTCCTGGCGATCGACACTGTGGCAGGTCATCAAACCACGTATGCGCGGCTGGGGCCACCCCTAGATCCGGCAGACCCTCTGATCGGGAACTGGAGACCCCTTCCAAACCCAGCCGAGTGCGGCAGCGATCCGAATTACGCCGTTATGCAAAAGCTGATGACGACGAAAGGCATTCTGACCTTCACAACCGACGCTAAGCGGTATCTCCGCGCCCCGTTCGGCACAAAGGAAGGAACATGGGATGGGCAGAGCAACACCTTCCGTGTCAAGGGTGACTCAACCACCTACACCTTTGGGCAAATGAAGACGAAGCTGCTGCTGGGTCAACCGCCCGACGGTAAGGCGATGGATAGTTATGTCCCTGATCCACTCACACCAGAGCCCGGTATGACCGAAGCCGCGCCCATGGGCTCAAAAGGTGGAACGACCAGCGCGAGCAGCGGCCCGGACATCGTGAGACCGAAGATCACCCATCTCGTCGAAGCATCCTTCACGGAGGAAGCCCGCAAACGAAAAATACGAGGAACAGTGAGACTTGAGGTGATCGTTGAAGCAGATGGGAGAATACGCCCGCCTCACGTTATCAAATCAGCGGCAGAGGCTTATTCCGATCCAGCGGATCGCGAGGCCGCTCGTACGCTCGATCAAAGGGCGATTGACGCAGTCAACCAATACACCTTCTCGCCGGGTACCCTTCATGGCAAGCCCGTTCCACTCGCCGTGACAGTGGAAGTTAGCTTTCAAATGCTGTAATAGTTCCGGACGAGCGGATCAGGGACATTCAACGAGGTGTCTGTGGTGACTACGGTGAGATGGATAGGGGGAATCATTGGGGCGATCATCGGACTTACCGGCGGATACTACGTAGTGGCGTATTCATCCTGCACCTGGTTTTGGCCGGGCAGTAACCTGTGTGGAATCTTGGGTGTGCCTGCGGCATTCGCAGGGGCCATCTTTGGCGGCTGGCTAGGCGTCAGGATGACCAAGTGAAAGATCGCCCGGCGCTGTCGTGCGCGTGGGTATGAACAAACCTGTCCGAGAGCGCGGTATATCGAACGCAGCCCGGATTACTCCTGAGAAACGCCGTTTGCGTCCGTGAAGTGTCGCAGGCAGCAAGAGGAATGGGCAGAATGGGGAACGTTTTCTGCCGCGCAGCCGGCGGGCGAGGGCCGGGCCGGAAAGCTGGATGAGAGACGTCGGATCCGGACGCTGAAAGTCGCTCGATCAAATTCATGTCACTACTCTAGGGGTTTCCAAATCGCTGTGCCCCATAAGCTGGCGAATCGGTCAACTACCATGGCTAAGAACAACTACTCGAAGGTCGCGGCGCTCTGAGCACTCAGCTTTCTATCAAGCGAGCGGTCATGCTCGATATCGAGCGTGAAATTGTCCCTCTCGCTCTGAATAAAGCCGTAGTATCTGTGCAACTTTGGATTTGACAGAAGCTCGTCGAAGAGCGGTAGACGGCGCTCCATGAGGGAGGCACGCGAACCACTCCAGGTCATCGGACGGAACTGGCGGAAATATGCGGCAAGCAATTTTGGCTTTTTCGGTGCCTTGGCGAGTAGGCTCAGCGCGAGAGGCTGCCAGGAGCAATCGCCGTTATCGGCTTCGCATATGGCATCAATGGCTGACGCCATAAGGGCGTAACGAGATGATCTCTTCTTCTCACACCAAGCAATGATGATCTTCTCGGGCAACGCGGCGAACAGTCCCCCAGATTCGAAGCGTCGGCGTCTTCCAGTGCCACGGCGTTGGAGGTTTGATCCGCTGTCGAGCAAACCGTCCAAAGCAGCATGCGGATGGGTCTTCAGCAACGCCGTGAAGAGCCGCGGGTATTGATCCAAGAAGAAAAGGCTCATTTGAGCTTTCTTCGCGCACCGTTCGCAGATCTCTGTAACGACCGTCTCGCCGTTCGAGCTCGGCATACACTGCTCGACAACTTCGGCAAGTTGGTAGTCCATCATTGACCCGTGGGGATCGCAGTCCCACTGCAAGAGGATGCTTCGTCCCAGTGTCTTCAAGCCAGCGGTCGGTTTCTTTGCGGTTTGCTTCAGGCGAGCGAGACGTATCCAAATCAAATGAAGGCATGCGTCGAACCCATCGGCAAGTTTGGAGAGTGGACGGAACAATGCAGCAAACTCTCCGTCGGTGATCGAATCACTGATATTCGCAATGACCTGATAGCGGAACGCAGGCACAGCTCCGGACTTGATCGAACGAACGAGGCGAGCGACACCATTGCGCCTGGAATAACCGCACACTGGATGCGGGGAACACTTACCGCAAACTCTGGGTCATTGGACAGTTCATTCAGTATAGTTTCGACGAATACCTTTTCCTTCGTCTGAAGTGCTGACAGGAACACAGCTAGGAATTCTGGCTTTCGTTTTTCGTCGCTAAGCTCAAGGAAAGAAGTCTGTAATAGCTTCCAGGCTCGCGAGGGGTTGCGTAGCTTTTCTGCTAGCCCGGCGGCGAGCGGATGAACAGGAATCATCGCGTCCTGAACCAGGATCTCAGGTAACACGGCTCGAAGGGTATCAAGATCTATGGCCAGCTCATTCCCAAGACGCAAGCCCTCCTCGTAGACTCTTCGCTCAACCGCTGTGTAGTCTTCCTCATGGTCCTTCATTTCGAAGTAAAGGGTCTGCATTTTCCGTTCCGCGAAAGTGAGAACGCGATCCCTCAGACTGCTCGGGCGTAACGCAGATACCAATTTAGGCAGCGCGGCGCGCGAGCGCTTTGTGAGTTTGTCGTCACGCCACTTACCGATGGAATTTGCCGCGATCCAACCTGCGGGCCAGAAGCTGCGCTTCGAGAAGTTCTTGGCGAGGGCCTGAAGTTCCGGGATAACCATCTGGCTGAACCAAAGGTCCCTCATCTCGTCGGCAAGAATCGTACGCACCTCTGCGCTTATCGCGCCTCCTCGCAGATCGAGTTGCTCGCAAAGCGACAGTGTTACTCGGAGCCAACGTTTGAGATCTTCTCCTAGCGGCCACAGCCCGTAGTCACGGGACAAGGCGCCAAAACGCGTCTCGACACCTGAGAAATCGTCCGCGTTCAGCAAAGACTTCAGTGCGTTGATACCAATCGAGAATCGAACTGAACACGGATGTTGTGCAAGGAGTGGTTCAATAACTGCGATCCGCTGTTCAACTGTGGCGTGGGTTCCAGACAGGTATAACTGGAACATGTTATACAGAGGATCGTGAACTGGCTGCGATGGAGGTTTGCGTTCAATACCAGCACGAATCCTGACGAGAAGGTTCACACTCCTGTCGAATAGCGCGGCATCGTAAGCGAGCCAATGCAAGAGATCAGCATAGGGTCCGAATAACTTCGCCGCCTGTGCGTCATCGAGACCCACAGATGCTCGATCGAGGGATTCGAGTGCCAGCGAAGGACGCAGGGCAGCGATGTACAAGAACATTCGCTGGAGATCTTCCCCGAGTCGGTCAGGCGATCCAAGGAGGCCCCCTGGCGACAACCACTCCTCGGCAATCTGTTCGGCTTCCGGCGAACCCTGCAAAAAGCTCAGCCTGTGAGCAACGCTCTTCAACAGCCGAATGGGTACGCGAGCCAACCAATCTCGGACCCGCTGTGGAGGAATCCGCTTCAGGCCAGCCTGTGCAAGGTGGTTTGAAATTCCCGGTGGCAGCAGAGCGCGAAATTCACCGCGCTGCTGGATCAATTCTCGTTCTTGGATAGTGCGAACCTGCTCGTAGAGACGCGTGACAGTCGTCTCTCCCAGCTCGGCGAGAAGCGCGAGTTCACTCTGGCTCGACTGCGCGTTTTCGACGCTAAACGAATACGGAAGCGCCAAGATATGTCCGGAACGAAGCAAGTCTGGATCCCGCGCGTTCCCTTGATAAAACAGTCTTGCTATGAGGTCATCGCTCTTCAGCGTAGCGAACGATCCTGAGCGCCCTCCAGTCGATGCGATGGCGATAGCGATCCGCAGATTTCCGCCGGCCATCTTCGCGATGGTATGGATGTCCGAATGAGAGAGATTAGGAAAGCGTTGGCCTAACAACTTTTCAACGAGAGCGTCAGACGCCGCGTTGAGCACGAAGACGTCCGTGTCTTCGAGTTCCTCGTCGCGGACGTCGTACTCAATCGTAAGGAGGCTGATCTTGCTTGCCGGATCGGCTGCGGTTTCCGCGAGTCTCCTATGCACCGCGGGCCGGCAGTTGTCGACGATCACGACACCTCTCATCCCGCTGACAATCAGGTCAGAAATCATAGAATTTGGCTCGGGATCGGGTTCGTTGCCGATATCGGTATAGACGGCCAAGGTGTGATCCAAGGCGGCAGTGCCCAGCCTCTCGTCAAACAACGCCTGTGCGAAGCGTGTCTTACCTACTCCTGACAACCCCACTATGCGCACGGAGCCACGCTCTTTACGAAGTCTCGAACGAATCTCCTCTAGTGCAACGAGAGCGCTGGAGTCAGTGCCGGGGTCGGTGTCGGGGATGTGCACTCGGATGTGTTCATCAACGAGGTAGGGGGCTTCAATTCCTTCTTTTGCATACGCCCAAGGACTAAAGGGTTTCCAGTTGCGGAGACGTCGGGCGATTCTGTTCAAAACCCAGACGCTAGGCCCTGCATACCCACGCACCCACGTAGCCAATGCGCTGCTATCCATGAATCCGAGATCGAGCTTTTCCTGGCCGGGCACGTCACTCAGGGCCTTACGCATTACGTTCAGGCGTTCATCAATAGAGGTTTTGGTGAGGTTTTCCTTGGAACTAATAATGATGTAGGCCCCACCGGCAGAGGCCAGTTCTCCGAAGATCGGCCGCGCGACCCCTTTTGGCCTCATCTCCTTTGTGATTTTCGCGGCCGGCATCTTTTCTGCCTTTGCCTGAAACCCAGTCAAGCTGCGGGGAATGCTCATGCCGAGGACTGGGCTTGAGGCCAACCTAGCCTCCACGTCGACGCCGCCGTCGTTCGCGCGCTGATCGCCACCCCAGGAAATCGACGTTCCCGCATACCCGTATCGACGTACTTCTGCCTCGGCGGTCAGGGCAATGACCGCGCGCAAATCTATGTCGTTGAGAGCCGCAATGTCTTGAGCAGTGACTTGGAACATCGGAGCATTAGAAAGTTCAGTTAACCATTTTCTTGCGAATGAGTGTAAGTAATCCTCAATCGAGTGGCTATCGGCGGATTGGGGGATCAACCGGAGGCGGAAGGATAGAATCGCCCATGGCATTTAAAGGAGACGGAGACATTGTATCCAGAAAGGAGCGACCGATGAAGTCCGAGAAGCTGTCTGCACGAATCGGTACCGCAACTCTGGACGAGGGCCGACTGAACCGGAAACTTGCCGCCCTTAAACAGTCGATCGTTGATTGGGCGAACGGTTACGAGCTTTGGGAAGATGCGCATTTTCATGTCCCCTTTATCCACACTGACGCTGCACCCGAGCGTCATATCGTTCTCCTCTTGACGCTCGACGGACCGCTGTATGACGTGTTCAATTCCACGCACGAGGCCACAGACAGGCTAGAAGAAGAATTTTCGGCTCTCCTGGAAGAGCGCGGCTTTTGGTATGAGTTGCAGAACCACTACACCGTGAACATCATGCCGCGGGACGACAAGCAATCGGACGAATATCTTGCGCTTCAACGGTGGCAAGCCGACTCGTCGGCACTAACCAGCGATAGTCACACTTGTAAGGAGTTCCCTCGTCGCTCAAGGCGATCGCGTGATCTAGGACAGCGTGAAGGAAGTCACTTGCATACCTTTCAAGCGGGCTGGTGTAGAGGTGCTCGCCTAGGTTCATAAGCTCCAATCTATCAAGTCACATTCGCGCTCTCGGGTGCGTGTCCATCTGTGATCGGACATGAAGGTGCGAGCTTAGCCGGTCTCTGAGCAACTCCCCGGCTTGCTGAATAAAGTCCATGAAGATGAACAGTATATAAACGGAGCCAAGTGCTCCTTGATAGTCATGAAGAGAATCAGTAATTCGACTTATGTGATTGTCGGTTTCTCCGACCTGTGGAAATTCACTCTCAGCCTTCGCGTGTTTGATTAGCTTCGAACGCATTAGACCAAGTGCGAACCCATCTGCAGCAAATTCAAATTCGTGGCGAAGCTGTGTCACATCGTGCCCGGCGTCTCGTTCTTTCTGCAGCCGTTGAGGATGGCTCAGTGCGACGTGGCCGAGCTCGTGCATCATGATGAAATCGACCTGATCATTTGTACAACGGTGCACGAGCGTACCGACTCCTTCTTCATACAGAATCATCGAAGATCGCAAAAGTTCTTTGGCAGATATCTCTGACCAGAAGTGCAATATGATCGGCACGATCCCTTCCCATGCCCGACTGAGCCGGTTGGGTCCCGCCATCTCTTTCGTCGAATGATAGTGCATCAAATATCGATTTAGATGCTTCAGAATCGGCTCAAGTGCGTAGGTCATCCCAACTACAGGGCCATTCTCAAGAGCGAAGGTGGTTGCATTGAATTTAGCTTTCTTGACGAGTGTGCAAACCACATGATCAATCCCGAACCTTGAGATATTCTCTAACGGCAGTCCCCCATCACCTTGAGGAAAGTCAGCCGTCCCCGGTAAGGCAAAAGCGCCGCAGGTGCGGCAAATGTTTTGGCAAGGTCCAGGGCTGTTTCAACGAGGACTTGGTGAAGCACGTAATCATAGGCGGCTGCAAAACGAATGTCGTCGTTGCTTGCTGGCAGGGGCCAAGTGAATTGGAACAGAGATCGAAGAGCCAAGAAGATCATCTCTTCAGGCCGGATGGGCTCGGCTGCATGAAGCCCAGCGATGAACTTTCGCTGAGCTTCGCTAATACCTTCAAAGGCGGCGTAACCAACGACCTGAAGTTGCTCCAGATCCATATAGCGTGGGTTTGGGGCCGTCTCCCATCACTTGATGAACTCTGAGGATCACTTGCCCCTGAATCGCTGTGAGTTGGTGTCCCGAAACAACAGGTTTGCAAACATCAAAGTCGGTGCTCAGCCATCGGATATAGGGATTTTGTGTCATCAGTGGTCCGCTGAATTGTAAGCTGTGGACCGCGGGATCGCTATAAGCGGTCCGACTCCTGATAAACGCTCTTATCTTTATCTGATCTCGAGATCATTCTGCGTTGCCGACTATCCAGATCCCCTGCCAAATGTTCCGGCGGTGCGCATTTCGCCACACTGCCCAGATGAATGTCCAAGTCTGCCGCATTCCCGAAACAAAAGCTTTTAGACACTTGCTCGCCCCAAGTCGTGGATGGTTTTTCCGCTGTGCCACCTTCTGGCGATCAGGAGGAGGCACAGCCGTCTCTGGGAGCGTACATATCGCTGCGCCAGTGGCCCGAAGGTACCATGCACCTTCGAGATCTGGTCTGTGGCCCGGACCCTGCCTAACGTGGAACAGACCCTTTGGTACAGACACAACAGTCTCTACCTTCGAAATAGGAGATACACCATGCAACAAGCCCACCAGATGATCCCATCACCAGTCTTCGAACCGTTGTTGACCGCAGAAGAGGTTGCGGGATACCTGCGGTGCCACCTTAAGACCGTACAGAAAATGGCGAGAGAGGGCCGGATACCTTCCATACGCTGCGGAAAGCGCCATCTTTTCCGCCTCAGTGATATCGACCGCTGGTTGAAGGAAATGCATTCCACCGCGAGCGACGTCTTGAATTGACAACCATCACTTTTCCGTAGAGAAGCATGAAGTGATATCAGCACAACTCCCAGATCACACCTTTAATTGACCAGAATCATGCAATCAAGTTCACCGCTAAATATCCAACTCGGGCACGTTTCACCACAGGCCCACCTGAGCCTAAAATACGACCAGCCAATCCGTCCGCAGGAACAGAGGAAAATTATGTTCAAGCGGACCAGCTTTCAAGCTGGAAGTTTAAGGAAGGAAAAGCGCCGCCGAGGCCCGGACGTCTGGGTTTACAGATGGAGAGAAGTCGGATCGGACGGCGTTGTGAGGAAACCCAAGGCAGTCGTCGGAACCGTCGACAAGCTGCCCACCAAGTCTCTTGCTAAGCGTGCTGTCGAAGCGCTTGGACTTGGCGTAAACAAGGCAAGAGAAACGGAGGAGAAGACGGTGGAACAAGTCCTGCTTCACTACGCCGCGAAAGAGCTGTCGAGCGAGCGTGTGAGCAAGACTCCGTATACCTGCGAAGTCTACGCCGGTTACTTCAAAACTTGGATAGCGCCGCGGTGGGGTTCGTACAAGCTGTCGGAAGTCAAAACAGCCGAGGTCGAGAGCTGGCTGAGATCAATAAACCGTGCCGATGGGACTAAGGTCAAGATTCGCAACCTGATGGCCACACTCTTCAATCATGCGATCCGGTGGGAGTTCACCAAATCCAACCCGATCACCGGTCCAGTTCGCGGATCCGGGGTTCGCCAGAGCGGCAAGCGAATGAAAACGCCGGAGGTTCTTGCGGTTGAGGAGATCAGTTCGATTTTGAACGAGCTCTCCGATAGAACCAAGACCCTGGTATTTTTGATCGCATCAACCGGCCTTCGATTCTCAGAACTTCGGGGGTTACGTTGGCGTGACGCAGACTTCGAAGCTCATACGCTTGCGATCCACCGCGGTGTTGTCAAGAAGCATCTCGGGGATCTAAAGTCCAAGGCTTCACATCGTTTGCTCCCTCTTCACCCGTACTTGGTGCTGGCGTTACAGCACCTTCGTTCCGTCTCGACCTACGTGGGACTTGATGACTGGATCTTCGCAAGCGACCGGAAGAATGGACATGTGCCGATCTGGCCAACGAGTTTGATGGAAGATTACGTTCGTCCAGCGGCGGTCCGCGCAGGGGTTGATAAGCACGTGAATTGGAAGACGTTCAGAACGTCCGTTGCCACGCAGATGAATGCCAATTCCGAAAACATCAAGACAACACAACTCCAACTTGGCCATGCACGTGCCAACGTTACGGCTGATGTATATGTCCAAGCAGTTCCCAACCAAGTCCGCTCAGCACACGACAAGATAGTGTCGTCGCTGATCGCTACTTCGACCACGAATCCGGTGCCGGAGGGTCTTATTGGCCCCTTATTGGCCCCTGATTCAAACCAGCAGCCTGTAAGTTGTTGATAAGTGGTGGGCACAGCAGGATTCGAACCTACGACTTCCACCGTGTGAAGGTGGCACTC
>CAZZYB010000053.1:0-14132 GCA_964658125.1 uncultured Acetobacteraceae bacterium
ACGCCTCCACCCGAACCCGCTCATCCTTCCCATGCGCGCGATCGTCATCGAAATCGACACCCATCCCGCTAACTCCATAACTAGGAATCCCGGCAGCCATCGTATAGATCGAGTCACTCGCCCCAGCCGACATCGACGGAATCACCGGCACCCCCGGCCACATCGTCGACACCACCTCCCGCAGCGGCCCAAACACATCCTCCCGCACCGGCGGCGGCGGCGCGCTCTTCCTGTCCGACCCCATCGCCAACGCACTGCCCGCATCCGTCACATACTCAATCTTCAACTCCGGGTCCCCAAACAGCTTCAACAAATGCTGCCGAATCTCCTCCTGCGAATGCCCGGGCAGGATCCTGCAATTCACATTCGCCTGCGCCATCGCCGGCAGCGCATTGGGCGCATGTCCACCCTTCAACATCGTCGCTACACACGTAGTCCGCAGCGAAGCATTGTCGCCCGGGTCTTTCGAAAACTCCGCTACCGCCTTCATATCCGGAGGCGTAGCCAGCACCCCGCGGATCAGCTTCGCGCGCTCCGGTGTAGCAATCTTCTCCGTAGCCGCAAGCTCCGCGCGACTCACTTCATTCAACTCCAGCGGAAACGGCGTCGCCTCCAGCTTCTCCAGCGCATGCATCAACTCATAAATCGCATTGTCCGGTCGCGGCTGCGAGCTATGCCCCCCGCGATTCGCCGTCGTCAGCCGATAGTCCGCATACAGCTTTTCCGTAGCCTCCACGCCCATCGACGTAGGCTTCCCACCCCGCAGCTCAACCCCACCCGCATCCGGGTTCAGCACAAAATCGGCAACCATCAACTCCGGCCTATGCTTCAGCAGCCAGTCCACCCCATTTGACTGCCCACCCTCCTCATCCGCCGTCAGCGCGATCACAATGTCCCGCTTCGGAACCCACCCCTCCCGCTTCAAGCGAATGAAGTTCGAAACCAGGTCCGCATCCTCTTCCTTGATGTCCTGCGTCCCACGCCCGTAAAAATACCCATCCTTCTCCACGAACTCATAAGGATCGGTACTCCAATCTTCCTTCCGAGCCTCCACCACATCCAAATGACAAATAATCAAAATCGGCTTCAGCGAACTCCCCGCCCCGCGATACTTCGCCACAAGGTTCTGCTTCCGCTCATTCGGCCCGGCGAGCACCAGGTCCGCCGCCGGAAACCCAGCCTTCAGCAACCGCTCCCGCATCGCCCTCGCCGCGGCCGTTACGCTCCCATTCGAGTCCTGAGAATTGATCTCAATCAGCTGTTTGAAAACGTCCCGAGCCAACTCCCGATCCTGAGCCGGAAGCGCAGGTCCCGCGGTCTGCCCAACCGCCACTCCAGCAGCCAATCCAAGGCACATACACGAAACCCATCGATTTGCGATCAAAACGCCTCCAGAACGCCCTTCAAACGACACGAAACCACACCGATTTTCCGTCCAAAACAGCGTGGCTCTATACTCGCATAGCGCCTCATGCATGCCATCGAACTCCACCGTGTCTCGCGTGTTTACGGCAACTTCGCCGCCCTCCGCAACGTCTCGCTCACCATCCCGGCAGGCTCCAGCGTAGTCATTCTGGGCGAAAACGGAGCCGGCAAATCCACCCTCCTCCGCATCATCGCAGGCCTCGTAAGTCCAAGTTACGGAACAGTTTCCGTCCACCCCACTCTCGCTTACATGTCCCACGAAACCCAGCTCTACGACGAACTTACCGGCCTCGAAAACCTCCGCTACTTCGCCTCCCTCCAACCCCCCGCCCTAACCCCCGAAGCTGCCCTCCGCGAAGTAGGCCTCGACCCCGCGATCCCCCGACGCCTATCCGAATACTCCCAGGGCATGCGCCAAAGAGCCTCCCTGGCCCGCGTCCTCCTCTCCCAACCCGACCTCCTCCTCCTCGACGAACCCTTTTCGAATCTTGATGTTGCGTCCGCCAAACACATGGTCGAGCTACTCGAAGAGTACGTAAAAACCCCCTCCACAACAGGCAATTCTCGGACCCTCCTACTAACCACCCACCAAGCCGAATTAGCCCGCCCTCTCGCCCAAACCACCCTAACCCTCCGCGCCGGAGCGCTCGTACAGTGAAAAAAACCAACGCCGCCCGCCTCCTCGATAACCTCAACATTCCATACGAGTTGCGTGCCTACGAAGTCGATCCTGAAGACCTCACCGCCCTTTCCGTAGCCCGCAAAATCAACCTCCCCCCCGAGCAGGTCTTCAAAACCCTCCTCACCCACACCAGCGACAACGAACACCTCTTCGCCGTAATCCCCGGAGACACCGAGCTAGACCTCAGGAAGCTAGCCACCGCCGCCGGCACCCGCAAAACCGAGCTAGCCTCGCTCAAAGAAGTCGAGCCGCTCACCGGCTACATCCGAGGCGGCGTCACCGTCCTCGCCGCTCGTAAACCCTTTCGTGTCTTCGCGGACGAGACCATCGAACTCTTCGACATCATCTCCGTCTCCGCCGGAATACGCGGCCTCCAACTAATCCTTACCCCCGCCGACTACCTCCGAGCCACCGAAGCCATACTCGCCGACCTAGCCAAAGCGAGCCCCCAATGAACTACGCCCGCCACGTCCTAACCCACCTCCGCAAAGACCTCCGCATCGAGTGGCGCACCAAAGACTCCATTAACGCGATGCTGTTCTTCACGTTGCTGATCGTCGTCGTATTCTCGCTGGCGTTCGACCCCACAGCCTACCCCACCATCGCCCGCCAGATCTCCGGCGGGCTCCTCTGGGTAGCCATCCTCTTCGCCGCCATGACGGCCCTCAACCAATCCTGGGCCCGCGAAGTCCGCAACCACGTCCTTGACGCGCAGCGCCTCCTGTCGGCCCCCGCATCCACCCTCTTCGTAGGCAAAGCTCTCGCCAACTTCCTGTTCGTTGCTGCAGTGGAAATCGTTCTGGCTCCAGTGTTTACCTTGTTCTACAACCTCCATCCGTTAGGCCAGACCTGGCTCCTTCTCCTCATCCTTCCGCTCGGCACATGGGCCCTCGTCGTCAACGGAACCTTCTTGGCCGCGCTCAGCCTGCGCACCCGCAACCGCGAGCTGATGCTCCCGCTGGTTCTCTTCCCCATCTCCATGCCCGCGCTCCTCGCGATGATTCAAGCCACCACCAACGTCCTCACCGGAGAGTTCGACCCGACGCTCTGGATCAAGGAACTCGTCGCTTACGACATCGTTTACACCACGGCCTGCGTACTGTTATTCGACATCATCCTCCACGCCGACTGACATCCCACCCCCACCCCGGCGCTAAAATACACACAGTGAAAACCTTCACCAAAGCTCAAATTCTCGGCTTCCTCTGGTTTGCCGCATCGCTCCTCGTGCTCGGCATCAGCTTCCACAAAGCCATGACAGCGCCGACCGAAGCCACCATGGGAAACCTTTACCGCGTTTTTTTCTACCACTTCCCCCACGCGGTCCTCAGCTACATCCCGCCCTACCTCAACTGCGCCGCCTCATTCCTCTACCTCTACTGGCGCGGCCGCAACCCAGCCCGCGCACAGGCCGCCGACTCCTTCGCCCTCGCCTCGGCCGAAGTCACCGTCCTCTACGTCAGCATCGGCCTAGCCACCGGCATGCTCTGGGGCAGAGCCGCCTGGGGCATCTGGTGGACATGGGACGCGCGCCTGACCACCTACCTCCTCCTCTGGCTGCTCTACGTCAGCTACCTGCTGCTGCGCCGCCTCGCGGCTCCCGGGCAAACCGCGGTCCTCTCCGCGATCCTCGCAATCTTCGCCGCCATCGACATCCCCATCTGCTACATGTCGATCCGCTGGTGGCGCACCCAGCATCCCGCCCCGGTCTTCGGCGGTTCCGCTGACTCCGGCATCGATCCCGCCATGCTTCCCGCAGTCCTCTGGAACGTCGCAGGCTGGTTCATGTGGGGAGTCTTCATTCTCGGTCTCCGCTACGCTCTCGAGCGCCGCCGCCAGCGCCGAGCCACCGCGCACGGCCTTGATTTCCTCAACGACCACGCCGCCCTGGAGACTCTATGAGCATCCCTTTCGAAACGCTTGCGCAACGCCACACGGTCTACGCCTACTGCGCCGTCTGGATCCTGCAATTCGGCTACGCCAGCTCGGTCATTCTTCGCTGGTTCCGCGAACGTCGCTCTTAACAAAAAAGCAACGAGACGGCGATTCTTTGCCGCCTCGTTGTTCCGAGGAGTCCTGCTGCCGACTCGGCCGCTGCATGGTGGCTGCCGTGTCACTTGTGAGGACACTCCCGCACCCCCAAAAGTTGCGTCCCTTGAAAAATTTTGTTCGTTGCGACACATCCAGCCCACCGCTACACTCCGAGAAGATGTCTTTTCCCCTCAGCAACCGAAACCTGAACCGGGCCCTCACCTGCCTCGTCGCCGTTCTGCCTCTCGCCCTCGCCAGCTGTAACCGGAGTCGCTTTCCACAATACGCCGCCGACTATCGCGAATATGCCTACGTCACCAGCAGCACCGCCGACACCGTAGCTGTGCTCGACCTCGTTTACCTCCGCCAGGACCGCATCCTCCAGGTCGGCCACAACCCCACCGGACTCGCCGCCAACCCCGTGCGCAACGAGATCTACGCCGTCAACACCGGCAGCGACTCCGTCTCCGTCATCGACGCTCAGCAGAACAAGGTCACCGCCACAATCGGCGTCCACCGTCTGCCTTACTTCATCGACGTCGCGGCGGACGGTAAGCGCGCCTACGTCGCGAACTCCGGCGCCAACACCGTCAGCGTCCTTGACCTCGACCACCACCGCGAAATCGCCGTAGCCGCAACCGGCGAGCAGCCCGGCGTCGCCCGCATCGCGCCCGACATGCGTTCGCTGGTCGTCACCAATCGCGGCAGCGGCAGCGTCTCCGTCTACTCCGTCTCGGACTCCACCACCAAGCCTCTCACTCTGCGCAGCGCCTATCCCCGCTGTGCCGGAGCGACTGACGCCGTCATCCTCCCCGACTCCTCCAAAGCCTTCATCGCCTGCTCCGGTTCGCGTCAGGTCATGGCGATCTCGCTCGCAGCCGCATCCGATTCCTGGCGAGCCAAGCAGGACGCCTCGCAGCTTCAAGACCATCTCCTCGCCCTGCTCGAAGTCGGCACCACCCCCACCCACCTCGCGCTCAAACCCGACGGCGGCGAAATCTTCGTCACCAACTTCGGCTCCGACAGCATCTCCGAAATCGCTACCGGCAACAATGAAGTCGGCGGTACCTACATCATCGGCTCGAAGCCCTCACGCGGCATCGTCAGCCGCGACAACAGCAGTCTTTGGGTCTCAAACTTCGGAGCAGAATCAGCCAGCCTCTACAGCATCGACGACGGCAAAGTAGTCGCCGGCGTCCGCACCGGCACCGGACCCGACGCCATTGCACTCGACGCCGACGAGCACCTTCTCCTCGTCGCCAACTCCGGCACCGGCGATATCGCCGTCATCCGCACCCAGAGCAAATCCGGCAACCCCGAGCTCGTCACCATGCTCCCCGCCGGAGGCCACCCCAACGACCTGGTCATCAAGTCCTTCACCGCGAAGTAGGCGTTCAGCCCCTCCGCAGATCCGCCTGTTTCGCTTCGCGCAGCGCCTCGCGCGTAGCCGAAACATAAGCCCCGGCGAGCAGCAGCAGCCCCGAAAGAAACGCCCACATCATCAAACTCACCGACACATCAAACGCTCCATACACCGAGTGAAAATCCAAGTGCGGCAGCGCAAGGATGTACAGGTACTTCGCCCCGGTCCAGAGCACACCCATCACCACCGCGGTCGGCAGCACCGCACGGAACGGAACCTTGCGATTCGGCAGCCCCCAATAAATCAGAAAGAACAACCCAATGCTCGCACCGAGCGAACAAATCTGTAGAAATGTATTGCCGACAAATCGAAACACGAAGTTATCCGTGTGCCCAAAAAATATCCATGACGTAATTGTCTGCTGCGCGGCCGTCAACGCCACCGAGGTCATCGCCAACAACCCAACACCGAGCGCCAGCCCAATCGAAACAACCTGGTTATGCAAATAGTTTCGATTCTTCTTCACATTCCAGACACTGTTCAGCGCCACTTCCAGCGGAAGAAAAACACCCGTAGTCGTGATCAAAAGCATCACCACTGAAAAGATCTTTGTGCCCGCATGAGAGTGCGCCAGCGCTTTCATATTGCGCATGATGAAGTCCTGATGATTAGGCAAGAAGTTGCCCATCATATCGCCCACCACATCGGCCATCTTTTCAGAGTGAAACACCTTTTCCGAAATCGTCAGCAGCAACACAATAAATGGAAACAGCGAAAGAATGACCTGCGCCGCGACGCTGAAAGCATACGTATGCACCTCGGTCTTCGCCATGTAGTGGCCGAGCGCCATAACCTGTTTCCAGGTACCGCCTTCTTCTACGCGCATCGAACGCGCGGCCACCAGCGACTGGCTCACAGTCTCGTTCCCAGCCTCTGGCACAACAACTTCTTCAGACATGCCACCAGTCTACCGGCAACAAAATCCCTCTACGCTCAAAAGCTCTGAGCTCAAGGCTCCTGCCCACCCTCATCCCGCTCGTCAATCCTCAACAGAGCCCACCTCGCGGCCTCCGCCAGCACCGCATCGTCGCCGCCAGCCCACTCCGAGAGCTGCGGCAGAAACTCCCGCTCACCACTGTTCCCCATCGCAATCGCAACATTGCGTAACAAACGTTTCCGCCCCGTCCGCTCCAGCGGCGATCCCCGAAACACCCGATTGAAAGCCGGCCCGTCAAGCCCCGCAAGCCACTCAAGCGCCGGATTCACCAACTTATTCCGCGGCGGCAACGAACCCTCATGCGCAATGGGCGCCCGACGATTCCACGGGCAAACATCCTGGCAGATATCGCAACCAAAAACCTGCCGCCCCATCTTCCCGCGCAACTCCTTCGCGATGTCGCCCTTCTTCTCGATCGTCAGATAAGCAATACACAGCGAAGCATCCATCTGCCGCGGAGCAACCAACGCATCCGTAGGGCAAGCGTCAATGCACCGCGTACACGACCCACAGCGGTCCGCCGCAGGCAGCGTCCATGCCTCATCCGCCAGCGGGATCGACGTAACGATCACTCCCAGCAGCAGCCACGAACCCATCTCCTGGTTCAGCACGCACGTATTCTTGCCAATCCAACCCACGCCCGCCCGCACCGCCCACTCGCGTTCAACCACAGGGCCCGTATCGACATAGCAGCGAGTCTCGCACTCCGCCCCAAAGCGTTCCTTCAACTCCGTCTCAACCTGTCGCAGCTTGGGCAAAAGCACATCGTGATAATCCGCCCCTTTGCCGCCTTCAGCGCCACTCCACGCATACCGCGCAATCCACCCAGCCTCACCCTCCGCCGGCTCGATAGACAGCGGTGCATCGGCGTTATAGTTCAACGCACACACCACCACAGATTGCGCCCACGGCATAGCGCGCCTCAGGTCTGCACGCAGCATCTCGCCCGATGCATCCGAGCGCTTCAGCCAGTCCATCTCTCCGGAGTATCCGGCCGCAATCCACTCCGTGAATCTTCGCCGCGCCCCTTCCGGCTCGGTATCGGAGCTAGGCACACTCGCTACTCCTGCAAGGTCGAAACCCACAGCGCGTGCCCGGTCCTCAACCCACTGCCGCAGCTCACGCGTAAACTCCATCTCCCCATTGTAGAAACCTATGTCGACTAAGTCCTAAATCCTTTGCGCACGAGATAAAGGCTTTCCGCAATACTTACGGAAAGCCTCGACCTCGTGTACTTGCGCCCGACAGTTATCCCAGGAAGCTCAAAATCGGGTTAGCACCGAAGTTCGCAATGTTCGGGAATATCTTCGGAAGGCTCGCCTGACCGACCCCAAACCACTTCGCCAGCGTAGCGCCATACTGCGCGACCGCCGTAGTCGGAATCATGGTTCCCCGCTGGTTTGCGTCCTGCGGATTACCGAGTGCCAGCGACGGGAAGGTGCCGTAGAACTTGCCGCCCTGCACGCCTCCGCCAAGGATGAAGTGATGATTGCCCCAGGCATGATCGGAGCCGTTCACCCCGGCCGGTGTCAGCGTACGGCCAAACTCCGAAGCTGTGAACGTCGTCACACTCTTGTCGATGCCGAGCTCCTGCGTCGCCTGGTAGAAGGCGGCGACAGCCTGGCTCAACTCAAGCAAGAGCTGCTGGTGTGTTGCCAGCTGCTGCCCGTGTGTATCGAACCCATCCAACTGGCAGAAGAAGATCTGCCGGGTCAAACCTAACTGACTCCTGAGCGCCATCACCTTCGCCACGGTCTGCAACTGCGCCGCCAGCGGATTTCCACTTGGAAACTGCGTAGTCAAATTCACATTTCCGAGCAGGCCCGTCAACGTGTTTGCATAGGTGTTCGCGCGGGTCATGATCGCGTTACCTGACTGCACAAGCTTCAGTCCGTTGTCGAACGTGAGCAGCTGCTGCATGCCCGAACCCGCTGCAGGCGCCTTGTTGAAAACATTCAACGTCGCCATGCCGCTCGGCGGGACAGTCGCCGGAAACGTCTGCTGTCCCGTGCAAAACAAACCGCAGGTGGAGGTCGTGGTGATCGGCGGAAAAATCGCCCCGGCATTTTGCGACTGCATCAAATCCGCAACGCGACCGCCCCATCCGCTGGAAGCGATTCCGTTCGGGATCGTCGTCTGCCACTGAGTGGCCTGGTCGGAGTGTGAAAACAGCGCCGTCGGGAGGACCGTACTGTTATTGCTTCCATAAAGAGTCCGGGTGGTCGGCTGCACCAGCATTCCAACGTTGGCCAGCACAGCAGCCTTGCCCTGCGTATAGAGTGCCTGTAGTTCAGGCAGGCTCGGATGCAGACCGTACACGTCGTTGCCGTCGGAAATCGGCAGCAATGTGCTTTGAGCCAACGCAATGGGGCCACGATTCTTGCTGTAGAGGCTGTAGTTCTGCTGCGCTGTACTGATCGGGATGATGGTGTTGTGGCCATCGTTACCGCCAGTCAGGAACACGCAAACCAGGGCCTGGTACCCCGTCCCCCCCGCCTGTGCGAAAGCATTCATCTCGCCGAACTTTGCCATCGCTCCCGCAGCGCCCAATGCCGCTACGGACTTGACCGAATCCTTCAAAAAATCACGTCTCGAACGAATCATCATTGCCAATCTCCTTTTTGCGTAACTGCGTTTTTGAGGTGCTGAGCGGCCGTTTAGTGCCAGACGTTGTAATAGCCCGACGACAGAATGACGTACGCTGCCGTTTGCACCTGGAACAAATTGCTTCGTCCTCCGGCGGCATTCACAGCCGCAACCACCTGGGCCTTCATCGACGCAGGCATCGTGCCATGAGTCAGCGTCAGATCAAGCGCGTCGACCAGTATGGGCGGTGTATTTGCCAAAGCGACAAACGGAGACAGATCCACACTCGTTCCGGGGCCATACGTCTGTACCGCTGATGAGTTCTGGCTGAACATCAGCGACTTGACTTCGTTCGCGCGGACGATTGCATTGTTCGGCGTATAAATCTGGAACTCACCGCCCATCAACCCCGCGCCGGGCACATCATAAGAAGGAGAGTAGTAGTTGAAAACGCTGGGCGAGTTGAAGATGTCCTGCCCCATGTTCGGCAAGTCCGTTTCGTAGTAATTCTGATCGTTCGCCTGGCCCCCAAACGCGCGTATCATCCCAGCGATAAACAGCACCGGCTCCTGGAGGTGTCCGTCCCCAGGCAGGTCCTTGCCACCCTGATCGTTAGCGCGAGCTTCCGGATCAAGCAGCACAGCCGAGACTACCGCCGCCATATCTCCGCGGACGTGTTTCCCGTTGTCGTTGAACACCGCTGCGACCCGCGACACATACGCCGGGCTCGGATTGCTCTTCACCAGGTGCTGAATCATCTGCGTAGCGACGAACGGGCCTACGTTAGGGTGATTGAAAATGTTGTCCAGAGCGTTTCGCACATCCTGCAGTTGGGTCGTGCCCGCCGGCGAGACATAGCCGTTCAGCAGCGTCTTCGCCCCGAAGTCATGTTGCGAAGGGTACGGAACCATGGTGCCGGGCCCGGGATACGCGTTCCACCGCAAGGACTGTCCCGGGGGCGGAGGATAAGTCCATCCGGTGAAGACACGCGCAAATTCCGTAATCGTGAACTGCGAGTAGGTCGGTATCGGAAGACCATGCGCGTCCAGTTTCAGCGTGCCGTCCTGGTTCAACAAATTGGGTCCCGTGCTAAACAGCTGCATCAGTTCGCGCGCATAATTCTCGTTTGCCACGGTGCCAGTCGCCGGATTTGCCGCAGCATTGTTGGCCATGTCCAGATAGTTACCCATGGCCGCGCTTAGCGTGACGTCTTCCATCGTCTGCCTGTAGTTCGCAAACGAATCGGCAAGCAACATATTCTGGAAGCCAATAATGTTCCCGTTGAAGATCAGCTTACCCAGCGAGGTCACGAAGATCTGGCTCAGCGCAAACGCGACGCGTTGCCGCAGCTGGTCCTGGTTGGTCACCGCATTCACAACAAAGCGGTTCGGCATGCCGCTCTCGCTCGAAGGGATCCCCGTGTAATTCGAGACCTGCGGGAGATTGAACTGCTCATTCAGCCACGCAGGAAATCCAATCGCTTGAACGTGGAGCGCTTCGGACGGCGTCGGTCCAAAAGCCGCTTGTTCCAGGAACCGTCTCGCTGCAGCCGCGGTGGCCAGAGGATTCTTGATCCCGATCTGCACCGACATGGGCGCGGACGTTAAGTTGCCATTTGCGACGGTGATGTTGACCGGTCCACTCTGAGCGCTGAATCCAAGCACCGTCAACGCGCCGTTGGAGTACGTGGTTGCCATCGGCGTTCCGTTCAACTGTGCAACCGACGAAGCAATCAACCCCTTACCGCTAATCGTCGCCGTAAACACTCCCAAAGGAAGCGGTCCGTTGCTGACGCTTGTAATCACCGGTGTCGGGGGAATGAGGGTAACGGTCGCCGAAGCCGAACCGTTCGATCCCGTCTCCGTAACGGTGTCCGTCCCCGAAGCCGGAAGCGAAGCGGGTGCTGTATACAGACCCGTCGCGCTGATCGTGCCCGAAACTGCGGACCACGACGTAGCGTTGACGTTCGTAAATTGTTGGGTCGCTCCCAACTGCAGGCTCACAGACGAGGGCTTGATGGCCGACACCGAAAAGAGATTCACCGTCACCGTTGTCGACGAGGATTCCGACGTTGCCGTAACGGTCACGGTGTTGTGCGCGGGCATGACGGTGGGTGCGGTATAGAGTCCGTTCCTTGTGATCTGGCCTGCACTCACCGTCCAGCTGCACGATCGCGACGGAGTGAACTGCACGTTTCCGCCCAGGGAGACCGATGCGATGGATGGGGAAACCGTAAATGCATTCCCCGCTTGCGCAACAGCGTCCACGCTAAGGACGGGTAGGAGAAATGCCGAGAAGAACAGAGCGAAACACCGGAGTGAATTTTGCAAGACGACATACCTTCTTTCCGAACATTGCGGCCTGCCATGGGTGCATCGGTCCGCGGGTCCGTGATCACAAGGTTATCGACGGCATCGGCTCGTGGATTACCTAGCTCGTGTAACTTCCGATGGCACATTTGTGCGATGACCTTTGTATCGGTGTACGGCCGCCGCCACCCATTGGGGCATAACCAATCGTTCCAAAATTTCACACTTCAGATGGCACACAGCACCGATTCGCAGTAAAGGAAAAACACATCCCCGTTCCGGGAGTATCTTGATATCGTGGACGCCCCGCCGACACAATCCGCCGAGCTGGCGCATCCGCTGCAGCCTGAAATAGCCGGAGCAAACTCGCCCGCCGCTCCGCTCTCTGCCCTGCCATCCGCTCTCTGCGATGAGTTGTGGCGAGCCTCCGAAGCCCACAACGTAGGCCTCACCCTGTCCGCTTTTATAGAAATTCTCGAACGCGTCGGAAGCCGTCACAACTACGGCCTTCCACCGAACGAGCAGCCCACACGCGCTCAGCAGGCCGCGTTTCTACGGGCTCTCCAGCTCAAAGACCTCGCGCTTGCACAAGCCTGCGCTCACGGCCACGATGCCGCGTGGAAACAATTTTTGGAACGCTTCAAGGTTCCCCTGGCGCGCGCCGCCATCGCCATCACCGGCTCCGCGTCACTGGGCGAAGACCTCGCCGGGTCGCTCTACTCTGACCTCTTCGGCCTCACAGAGCGTGACGGCAATCGCCGCTCTCCGCTTGCTTCCTACTCCGGCCGCGGCTCGCTCATGGGCTGGCTCCGAACCACGCTCGCACAGCGGCACGTCGATCACCATCGCCGGGCGCATCGCGAAAGTCCCCTCGACGACCAGGAATTTCCAGCAGCACAATCGCCCGCCCAACCCGCATCGGCAGAACTCGCCCGGCTGGATCACGCACTCTCAACAGTCCTGCACAGGCTTTCGCCTGAAGAACGTTTTCTACTCTCAGCCTATTTTCTCGACGGCCGCACACTGCTCGACCTCTCCCGGCTGCTGCTCGTTCACGAAGCCACGGTCAGCCGTAAGTTGAAGCGCTTGACCGAATCCGTTCGCAAGCAACTCATCAAAAATCTCGAAGCGGCCGGCCTCAGCAAACGCGCCGCCCAGGAGGCGCTCGGAATCGATCCGCGCGACCTCAGCATCAATCTCCGAAATCTTCTGCAAACTCCTCCTCCGTCCACGTTCTCTAAACAGGCAGGCACACCCAGCCCCGGGCAATCATGACGCATCCCTCAAATACCGGCCCCCACCTCGACGCGGATCAACTGAGCGCATTCGCAGAGGGCCTGCTCCCTGAGCACGAGCGCCACCACGCCCTGACACATCTCGCGGAGTGCACCGAGTGCCGCCAAATTGTCTTCCTCGCGCAAGAACCCCTGCCCGCATCCACCACGGAGCCTCTCGCCGAATCATTCTGGCGCCGCTGGTTCAGCCCGCTCGTCTTAACCGGCGCTGCCGCAGCCGTCGCCGCGCTCGTATTCGTTTCACTGAACCCGCACCGCCCGTCGCCTCTCCCCAGCCAAAACGAAGCCACCAACCGTGCGCCAGTGCCTCAACCTCAAAACCCACCGTCTAATGCTGCCTCCGTACCGCCTCCCGCGAAACGCTCTTCAGAAATCGCGAAACAGCCTTCTGCAAAGAAGTTTCCTGCCGTCGCACCGCCCTCGACCGAACCCCCTCCAAAGGCGTCTCCAGCCTCCCATTCCCAGGCTGAAGGTTTCGCACCGAACGCAGACAAAGCAACGTCGAGGGCCGACATGCGCGAGGTCCACGGCAGCGTCACAGCTCCACCGATCGCACCGACAAGTACGGGCCTCGCAACATCTGCCCCGGCCCCTCCACCCACGGCCCAGCGCTACAAACAGCTCCAGAACACAGCCGATCCGACCACCCTCGCGAACTCCGCCGGCGAAGCGACCTCCTCCGTGGCGAAGAAGTCCCCTGCTCCGGCGTTTGGCGCACCAGCCAACTCACTCAACCTCCGCATCCAGCCCAATCAAACATCAACCGACGCCTTCTCCGCGATCAACGGCTCTGTCACCGACCCCTCAGGCGCCACCATCGCCGGAGCCACCATCACCCTCCGCCAGTTGCCCGGTTCCGCAACCACTCAAACCGCAACCGACGCTGCCGGCCAGTTCACCATCCCCACCCTTCCCGCCGGCAAGTACGAAATGCAGATCGCCTCGCCCGGCTTCCAGTCGCTCACACGCCAGATCGATCTCAAGCCTCACGACCTCGCTCAACTGGACTCAAAGCTAACTCTCGGCGCGGCCACCGAATCCGTCACAGTGGAAGCAGCCAATGACCAGGTCATCACCCAATCTGCCACAACCACCGGCCTCGTCGCGAACCGCGAAGTCGCACTCCCCGGCAAACGCAAAACCGTCATCACAGTCGCCAGCGGTGTAATAGCCCTCGCACTCGACTCGACCGGACAGCTTCACATCCGCAGAGGCGGCGACCGCTGGAAGAAGGTCCACGCATCGTGGCCCGGCAAAGTCGTACAGCTTTCCCTGACACCAGCTTCAAAAACCGGCGCAAGCCAGAACGCACTGCCAGCCCCCCTGCCTCCCTTCGCCGCTCCCCCACCGGTCTTCCGTCTATCGACCTCGGGCGGCTCCATCTGGCTCAGCAGCGACGGCGAACACTGGCGTCCTCTCTAGTCTCCACGCCTGATCCCTCGGC
>CAZZYB010000054.1:0-369 GCA_964658125.1 uncultured Acetobacteraceae bacterium
CCTTTAGCGGCCGTGGTTGAGCGGTCGAGACCAGCTTGCTTGGTCTTCAGAGCGGCTTTTTTCGCGGGATCAGACTCGGCATTGAACAGGTCAGTGTTGGCCAGTGCTGCCTGGTCAGCAGCGATGTAGGCTCCCAGCGCGTCACTGAGCTGCTGCAGGTTGGCCTGGTCCGTGCCAACGGAGGTCTGGAGAGTTGATAGGCCCTTCTGAACGTTCTTGAGGAGCGTCAGAAATGTGGAAGTCTTGTAGTCAGCCTGGAGGCTTAGAGGCATTTGGGACGGAAGGTAGACGGGATCCGTCCCGGCGGCGAGAAGCTCGCGGCTCACGACCGCGATGAGGGCGGTATCGTCGGGCGTATAGCTGTTGTAG
>CAZZYB010000054.1:379-13725 GCA_964658125.1 uncultured Acetobacteraceae bacterium
AAGGAGCATAGGCGCAAAATCCTTCTGGCCGTCGGCTTTGGTTTGCAGCGCCTCCAGTTTCTGGGCCGCTTGGTGGAGCGGACTGTACGCTGCATTGAGGTCGGTGGCCTGGCCCTTGAGCAAGGTCAGAGTAGCTAAGAGGGCGTTGTAGTTGAGAAGATTGGTAATCTCGCCGCTGTCGTATATGACGACACCCTTAACGCCTTTGAATGTATCGCACTTGTTATCAAAGCTGTTTTCCTTCGCGCCGCAATCCCTGACAAGGTTGTGGGCTATGGTCTCGAGTTGCTCGTAGGCAATCTTCTGGCTGGGGAAGGGAGCGGATCCAGTGACGGTATAGGCACCGGAGTTGGGTGCGGCACTGGACGCGGGAAGCAAGCCGGTGAGCGATGCCTGCTGGTCCTGCAAAATCTTGAGCTGGGCGTCTGCTATGGCTTGCTGATTCTGGGCGACGAGGACGGTCGGGTCCGTAGCTGTGGCGGCTTGAGCAATTGCCGGCACAACGAAGAAAGGGGTGGGCAAGGCGATCGCGGAAGCGATCAGGAAGGTGCGAAGGGATTTCATAACAGTTTCTCCTTGAGTTCGCTGCTTTGGAATTGCGTGAATTCGGGCCTAGACGGCGTTGAGTGCGGCAAAAAGATTGATCTTTCCAAATCCGACGGCATCGCTATGACCGTTCGGATCGACGGCGGCCGTGGGTATCTTGTCCGCGGTTTGCTCCAGGATCGTGGTGAGTTGCTTCGCGGTGAGACGCGGTTTGTACGAGAGAAGGATTGCAGCTGCACCGGCAGCGATCGGGACCGCAGCCGAGGTGCCGCCAAAGTTATTGGTGTAGAGTCCGTCAGCGCCACCGCGCTCTGATTCTCCGGGGTTATAGCCGATGCCGGTGCGCGAGACGTCGCAGGTGAAGATGCTCTGATCACCACCGTCGGAAGGTGCAACCATGGCGACCTGAGAACCAGAGTTCGAATAGAAGGCTGGCAGGCCTCCATTGGTGGAGGCGCCAACGGCAATGGCGCTGGGCAGCGACGCGGGAAAGCGGACTGTACCTCCGCTGTCGTCGCCAACGGAGCAGAAGATGGCGCAGCCCCGTCCAGCGGGGCCCGTTGACGCGGCGGTCGTGATGGCATGTTCGATGACGGTAGAACCGGCCGCACCATGCCACGAGCAGGAGAGGATGGGGGCGATTCCCCCAGCGTATTTTATGGCGTTGGCTATGAAAAGGTCCGAGGCGAGTTCACCGCCGTGGAAGATTTTGATGGGGAGGATTCTGCACTGCGGGGCGACGCCATAGGCACGCCCGTCGGGAGCAGAGGCGCCAACGAGACCGGCGCACGGCGTGCCGTGGATGTCGTTATGCAGAGCGTCGTTGAAAGGGGAGTTGAAAACTTTAGGGCTTGGATCATTGAAGCCGGATTGGGATGGATCGAGGAAGTAGTCGCGGCCGTGCCGGTCGTGCGCGGCCGGGTCGGGGTTGCGCCAGAGTTGACCCTGAAGCGCTGGATGGTCCAGATCGACGCCATCGTCAAGAACAGCGACGATAACCTTGAGGCCCTGACTGATGGGCCAGGCCTGCTGGGCACGGATGTCCTGGGCAACCTCCCCGGGGACAGCGCTGGTGTTGTTGAGGTGCCATTGTTCCGCCGGGATGACAGGCGGAGCGGTGCGGCGATACTCGGAGACGAAATTGGGAGTGGCGTAGACGATGTCATCCTCGCGTTCGGCGAGGGTGTTGGCGAGCTGGATGAGGTCATCGCCCTGGCGGCGGTCGAGAGGATCCCGGACTATGAGTTGGTACGGAGAGTTGCCGGAGTGGACAGTCTCAAGCCCGAAATCGGCCAGGTGAGCACGGCGCCTGGCGGCAGGAACGCGGGTCTTGAAGCAGACTACAATCTCACGGTAGACGCAGCGCAGGAGCTGCGTGGAAGCATCCCGGTAGACAGTGGGAGCGCGGTGCGGGGAGGTGCGGCCGGTTCGGGCGGCGTCAGCCCTATCGACAAAGAAGCGGGAGGAAGCGCGGACGATCCGCGCGGCGTCGTGCGCGTGGCCGGCGGAATCTTTGCTGGTCAGCACCTCCGTGAAGCTGAGGGGTTGTGGCTGCGAGTCCGCACGAATCAAGTCGATCTTCGTTCGCTTTAAGCTGTAGAGGAACATGTCACTGTTATAAGCGACGAAGGGTAACGGATCAGGACATAGCGGAGGGCAAACGGGGGAATTCTCTGCGAAAGTGCAGGGAGTGCCGACTTACGACAGAATTCGGATTGGATCGATTGGTTGTGTTGTTCAGAGCCAGACAGCGAACGACGATGGTGAAGAGGAGGGCTTTAGGTCCTTATCCCCGAGTTGGACGATATGAGCTTACTTAGCTACGGTCTGAGTGGCAATCACCTTTGGCGACCTGAACGACGGGCCTTTCTTGCCGCGCGCACAGACAACAGTTCTTCAATCGCAAGTCTTGGAATTGTTCGTTCAGACGTGAGGTCATAAAGATCACGAACCTCGATACCGAATGCAGTGACCAGCGACAATGTCATCTCCGGCCCTGGCCATGCTCCCTCCAGTTCGTAGGCGGCAACTTGTCTGCTATCAATTCCGATCAACTCGGCCAATTGGGCACGAGTCAGTCTGGCCGCAATCCGCAACTCCTCTATCCGCACTCCTAGCGCAATACGAAAATCCGTCACGCTTCGAGTGTGATACAGAAAAGGTTCTCATAAAATGATCTTGAACATCACGAAAGATGATGCTACAGTTCATCAGAGATTTTGGGAGTGAGTTAAGCTCGATTACCGATTGCAAACTCGTTACAGGATTTTACGGGGGAGGATGCGGGTCGAGGTGAAGTCAAAGATATCTCTCACCTCGAGACCAAATGAACGCGCAATCTTCTCTAAGGTTGCTGGCCTGGGCCAGCCAAGTCCTAGTTCGAGCGATGCAATTCTTCGTGGGCTGAGCCCAACCTTGGCGGCGTATTCCTCTCGGCTCATTCCCGCGAGGTCGCGCAGTTCACGGACTCTCGAGCCGAACTGTTTCTGAAGGTTAGCCACACTTTTAGTGTGTGGATTCGAAGCATCAGAGAAAATGATCTCTGGCTTCATGAAATGAGAGAAATGCGCGGGAGCGCATCAAAATGGGTTCCGATGCGGTCATTACATCCCGGCGATCACGATTTCGCAAAAAGAACCAACATCGAGCGCCCCAAGCAACGATGTGCTCGAAAAGCGACATGCGGCAAAACTCATCTCCAACCAGGCCGACCGCACTGACGAAATCTTGCTTAGTGAAGTAAGTGACGGAAACAGGGAAGCGCTCAGTCTACTTTTCCGGCGTCATTCGCGAGGTGTCTTCGTTTTGGCGTCGCGTATATTGCGAGATGTAGCGGAGGCGGAAGATCTTGTTCAAGAGGTCTTTCTGTTGCTGTCTGAAAAAGCAAGGCTCTTCGATCCGTCGAAGGGAGCGGGCGCCTCCTGGCTCATGAGGATCGCGTACCTTCGCGCTTTGGACCGCCGGAAGTACCTTGGAGCGCGTCACCACTACACGGCGCAACCGATTGATGACGAACGGTTATATGCAAGCCAAGGCATGGTGTCGATTGACCATATTGAGGGACGAAGGCTGCTCGAAAGATTGCGGGGGGAACTCTCTGCAGAGCAGCTTCAGACTCTAGAACTTCACTTTTTTGAAGGGTATAGCTTTCAGGAAATCGCCGAGCAGACGCATCAAAGTCTGGGAAACGTCCGGAATCATTACTATCGTGGTTTGAGCCGGCTTCGCACCCTTGTCTTTACGGAAAACTCACACTCAAAGTGAGAAATGGTTCAAAATTATTGCGTATGGGAATCTGAGCCGGTGAACCCTCAATTGCATGACGAATTCCTCGCAATGTGTGCCCTCTTCGCCTCGGGCGAACTCACGGACGAAGAGTGGGCGCTGCTTCAGGTGCATCTCGCCTATTGTGATTCGTGTGGCGTGGCCTTCGAAGACTTCCAACAAATTAGTCAGGACGTCGTTCCCGCGATGGCCATGAGCGCGGTCTCTGAGCATGAACCGAGACCCCAGGAAACTCCGTTTTCGGTCGAGGCGGCCGAAAACGCAATGTTCGCTCGTTTGGATGCCCTCCATTCCAAACCGCAGCCTATCCGCAGTCCACGGCCAAAGTGGCCGCTGTATGCCGGCTTGGCGGCGTGCGCCGTAGCGAGCGCAAGCATCATCGGCGTTCATCTTCTCAGGACGAAAACCCCTCGGACAACTCCAACCATGGCAGTTGAAGCACCTCCCGTGCACTCCCATCAACAACCGCCCGGCGTGCCTTTGGTACAGCACGCGGAGCAACCCCTTCAAACAATGGCCGATGCTGGCCAAGTGAATGAACTACGAAGGCAACTCAAAACCACGCAAGAGCTCTACCACCAATCCACTGCCGAAGTTGCCAGCATTCAAGAGGGGCTTAACGCGGAGCAACTTGAACGCCAGAGGATCAGCACCGAGAGAGATGCGGTACAACAACAGTTGTTGGCTTCCCAAACTGAGGAACAGTCATTAAGGCAAAACCTACAGGCGACAGCTGGAGCCGGCAGGGAACAGGCGACGCAGACCGAGGTCCTAAATGCGAAAGTCCATCAGCTCACGGCCGATCTTGAGGAAAAGGATAAGCTCCTTCGCCTGGATAAGGAGTTTTTGGCTCACGATCGAGAAATCCGTGACTTGATCGGGGCGCGAAACCTGTACATCGCTGATATCTACGATGTCGGTCAGAACGGTAAGACGGCTAAGCCCTTTGGGCGGATTTTCTATACGAAGGATCGGTCACTTGTTTTCTACGGATATGATCTGGACCAACAGCCGGGCCTCAAGCAGTCCGTCGCATTTCAGGCGTGGGGCAGTGGGGATGACAAGCAGAACGTCAGCCTTGGCCTCTTTTATCAGGACGATACGCACAAGCGATGGGTGCTGCGTTTCAACGACACCAAGACCCTGGCTCGCCTGAACATGGTATTCGTAACAGCAGAACCGCGCGGCGGGAGCACAAAGCCCACCGGAAAGCCGGTGCTCCTTGCGTACTTGCAAGTGCAGCCAAACCACCCATAATCTTTAAATCGACTGATACAGAATCCGGCGCTGAGTCGTTTGTAGAGTGAAGCCCTTCACTCATCTAAGATCCCGGAGCCTCTGTCGCATGAAACGACTGTCTTGTGTACTGCTAATCGCCGTTGTGCTATCACCCGTGTGCGCCCGTTCGCAATCAACGAATGCGACTCTGAGTGGAGGTGTCACCGACCCATCCGGGCGCTTCATCCCCGATGCGGAGGTTTCCATCGCCAATGACACGACCGGCGTCATTTATTCAGTCAAGACGAATAGTTCAGGGATCTACTTCATTGCTGTCCTTCCGCCCGGGGAGTACCACGTTCAAGTGTCGAAGGAAGGCTTCAAAACGATCATCAAGCCGGATCTCACCTTAAACGTACAAAGCGCAGTTGCCCTCAATTTTGCTCTGCCGGTGGGTGCAAGGTCAGAGAGCATCACCATCGACTCGGCGTCCTCTCCGATGAATACGACAGACGCTTCGGTCAGCACGGTGATTGATCGCAAGTTCGTCGCGAACATTCCGCTGAATGGAAGAAGCTTTCAAGACTTAGTCTCCATGACGCCTGGTGTGGTGAACCAGAGTCCTCAAAACTCCACGACACAATTGGTCGGCGGTGGCGGGGACTTCAGCGTGAACGGTCAGCGCACGGAATCCAATAACTACTCCGTCGACGGCGTTTCCGCGAACATCAGTTCTGGATATGGCAGTGGCGCGAGTCAAGCCGCGAGCGGCGGTACAGTCGGCGGTGCTACGGCTCTCGGTACAACGCAAACTTTGGTATCTGTCGATGCTTTACAAGAGTTCCGGGTACAAAGCTCCACCTACTCCGCCGAGTATGGCCAGTCTCCTGGGGGACAATTCTCATTCGTGACCCGCTCCGGCACGAATTTGTTTCACGGAGGCGTTTTTGACTATCTCCGCAACAACTTCTTTGATGCCAACGATTGGTATAACGATCATTACGGCGCTCCAGTTCCGGCGTTGCGCCAGAATGATTTTGGCGGTACGATCGGCGGGCCGGTACGAATTCCTCGGTTTTACGACGGCAGGGACCGCAGCTTTTTCTTCGTTTCGTATGAGGGCCTTCGTTTAACCCAACCCACTGCCGCGGCCATCCAGTACGTTCCCGACCTGTTCATGAGGAAACAAGCGGTCGCGGCTATCCAGCCGATCTTGAATGCGTTTCCTATTCCCAACGGAACGGATCATGGAACGGCTTCGAACCCAAGTCTCGCCCAGTTCATCGAGCCTTTCTCCTTGCCCAGTTCCATCGATTCCACAAGCGTTCGTCTGGACCACACTATCGGTCCAAAGCTCTCTGTGTTCTTTCGCTTCGGCGACACACCAAGCTTAACGACATCCAGACCGTACTTCTCCCGCACGACAACCAGCAGCAACGCCATCACTTATACTCTGGGGGCAACCGCGCAAATTTCGTCCCGGATTACCGACGAATTCCGTCTAGGTTACGCACGGTCAGATTCGTCCCTGATCGGAGCCCTCGACGATTTCGGCGGGGCGACTCCGATCAACCTAACTGCGGCCTTGGGAGCCTCTTCGGATCGGACGACCGAACCCTTCGTCGTGCTGTACATTGCAGGTATCGGACAAGCTCTTTTCGGAACGCCATTTGGTCGCAATGCTAGCCGGCAATGGAACGTAGTGCAAACGCTCAATTTGTCATCAGGTCACCATAATCTGAAGCTAGGGATTGACTATCGCGATATCAAAACTCTTTTGTCTCCGCCGGATTCCGAGCCCTACTCCGAGTTTTTTAGCCCGCAAACCATGTTGGCCGGAGCTGCGGACCTCGCCCTGTTCGTCCGGCGTCAGCCCTCAACGCCGATTTTTCACGAACTCGCACTTTTTATCCAAGACGAATGGAGACCCTATACGCACCTCAGTCTTTCGTTCGGGCTGCGCTGGGAACTGGACCCGCCTCCCACGGAACAGCATGGCAATGATGCTTATACGGTCTTAGGCAGCATCAGCAATCCCTCGACGTTAAGCCTTGCTCCTCAGGGGACGCCGCTATGGAATACGAGTCGTTACAACTTTGCTCCTCGTCTCGGTGTGGCATGGACGGCCCGTGATCGTCCAGAAGAGCAGACCGTGGTTCGCGTCGGGGGCGGCGTCTTCTTCGATACGGCGAACGAGATCGCCGCATTGGGTTATAGCAGTCTGGGTTTCTTCGCAATTCAGCAAGCCTCTGGGGTGCCGTTACCTTACACGTCCGCCGAACTGAATGTCCCCATCACCGTAATTCCGCCTTACAATAGCGCGCCGATTATTGCCTTTCCGACCCACCTTCAACTGCCCTACACCCTCGAATGGAATGCAAGCCTCCAACAATCGTTAGGCAAGACTCAGTCGTTCACGCTCTCGTACGTCGGCGCTACCGGCCGCCGGCTCCTCAATCTTCAGCAGTTCTCCTTAGGTGCACTCAATCCGAATTTCAGTACGGTTGAGTATCCCGCCAGCGGTATCACTTCGAACTATCAATCATTGCAGGCTCAGTTTCAACGTTCCATGGCGAAGGGGCTACAAGCCCTCGCTTCGTATACGTGGTCGCATTCGATTGATTTTGGCACGCAATCGTCTTCGCTGCCGCTGCAACGCGGAAACTCGAACTTCGATGTGCGCCATAACCTTCAAGGTGGCATTAGTTGGGATCTGCCAACGCTGAAGGGGCCGATCTTCGCAAATGCCTTGCTCAATGATTGGGGGACGGATCTCCGATTGACCGCACGCACAGCGTTTCCGGTCATGCCTAACGGCAGGTTAATGGTTGATCCGGCAACGGGCAGCGAGTACAACGGCACCCTCAATCTCGTTGCCGGCCAGCCACTGTACCTATACGGAAGCCAATACCCTGGCGGCCATATCATCAATCATGCCGCCTTTTGCCTGCCCACCACATGTACGGGTCAGGCGGCACCGCGCAATTTCGCTCGGGGATTCGGAGAGACGCAGCTGAACATGGCCGTTCGACGGGAGTTCCACCTGCCTGACTCCTTCGTTCTGCAATTTCGCGCTGAAGCATTCAACATCCTGAATCATCCCAACTTCGGGTACGTTGATCCCACTTATACCGATGCCACGTTCGGGCAAGCGACGAAAATGCTCAACGCAAGCCTCGGAACCATGGCATCGCAGTACCAGCAAGGCGGCGCCCGGTCTATGCAGTTTGCGCTCAAGTTGAACTTTTGATCTTGCAGGGTGCTTCCGGCGCGAACTGCAAGATACAGTCATACTCCTTCCCGTAATATCACGGAGTTTCCAAAATGAAATCCTATCCCGGTTCGGTCGCTATCGTTATAGCGGCCCTCAGCTCGACTGTTGCCAATTCGCAGGAGCACCCCTTCACCGTCAAAGATGACATCGCGATGGTTCGATTCAGCGACCCATTGCCGAGTCCTGCCGAACCTGGAAGTGAAGTGGTGAAACCGTCGCCCGACGGTCGGCACTTCGCACTGGTAACGACCAAGGGACTTCTCGCTTTCAATCAGATTGAATCGAGTATCTCCATCTTCGATCAAGAGGAGGTGTCGAGATTTATTAGGGATGTGCACCGGATCGCGCCGGTGCCGCGCGTGATTGCCAGGATCATTTCGTTCCCGCACCGGGAGGAGCCGACCGCTTACGCTCCGGTCATCACGGCCATGCGCTGGTCCCAAGATAGCAAGCGTGTGTATTTCAAAGGAGAAAGCCTCACCGGCGCTTACCGTCTCTATGTTGCAAAGATTGACGCGAGTGGATTTCGGGCATTGACTCCGGAAAGTGAGAGCGTCGACCGCTTCGATATCGCGAAGAATCTGATTGTTTACACCGCGTCACGCCCGGAAACAGCCCGAGTGTCTTCGGTCGACTCGATCAATCGAGACGCACAAGCAATCACCGGGCGAAGTTTGGTCGATGTCCTGTTCGCCGGTCAGCTCAAGACGATTGCGCCAGAGACCTTTCATTTGTCGGTGATGCGGCGCATGGGAATTAAGTGGGTAAGCCGAGAACTCCCAAAGTACGAAGTAACGGAGATCCCGTATGTGTCTTTTCTCTTTCCGTTTGCACTCTCTCCCAAAGGCAATCAGCTGATCTTGTCGACTCCTGTTTCGAAGATCCCCGAGGCATGGAACCTGTATGAGCCAGCGCCTGGCTCCGAACGCAACCGATTTCAGCCCAATGATCCGCGTAGCACCAATGAGAGGGTGCTTCTTCGCCCCCAGGCGTATTCGTTGATCGATCTCGCTACCGGGGCGTCCGTTCACCTGATCGCGGCTCCGAACGCGAGCGTTCTAGGCTATTTGGATAACGATCGGGCGGCGTGGGCAGCAGACGGAAATCGTATCCTGGTAACCAATACGTTTCTTCCCGTGACGCAAGGAAAAGACTCACCACAATATAGGGAGCCGTGCGCTGTCGCAGCCGTCGACTTGCCCTCACTTGAGACGAAATGCCTCTTGTTTGAAGACGCGACACCCGTCCCCGACCGCGTCGCAGTCGAGGATGTCTCATTTGGCACCAACAGGAATGAGGTTGTTGTGACTGTGAAGCAGGGGATCAAAATCCATAGGATCGAGCGCTATCAACTTCACGGAGAATCATGGCTTCGGACGTCGTCCGAAGCCGTCAGGGAGACCACTCCATTCGATAGAGAATTGGATGGCCCCGACGAAGTCCATGGGATCGGCATCCGACTCTCAGTCAGGCAGAGCCTCAATGACATACCGACAGTGTGGGCGTCCGACGTCGAAACAGGAAAGTCACGCCAACTGTGGGATCCCAATCCCCAGTTGCACGACGTACCGTTTGGTCGTGCGTCGCTGTACCACTGGAAAGACAAAACGGGCTACGAATGGAGCGGCATCTTGGTGAAACCGGTGGACTACGTTCCCGGCCAAAAGTACCCGTTGGTGATCCAGTTATACAACTTCCATGACGGGGAATTTCTCACCGATGGTCTGTATCCAACCGCATTCGCCGCGCGACATCTGGCTAGTGTGGGATTTGTCGTATTACAGATTCGCAAGAAACCCAGTGTGCTCTCAGAGGCCGATCCGCAAGATCATCTAAACGCTTACCGCAGCGCGGTCGGAAACCTCGCAGACGCAGGCCTCATTGATCGGACACGAGTCGGTGTTGTGGGATTCAGTTGGACCTGCTGGTACGTGGTTAATGCACTGATCAAAGAACCGAATTTGTTTGCCGCGGCTACCATTGCCGACGGTCTGGACAACAGCTACGTGCAATACATGCTCTTCGCTGTAGGAAGTTTGTCACTGCAAGAGCAGATGGACAAGATTCGTGGCGCAAGGCCTCTCGGTGAAGGCTTGAAGCGATGGGTAGAAGACGCCCCGGAGTTCCACCTCGATCAGGTGCAAGTCCCGGTAAGGATCGAGGCGATCAATCCAACCTCCGTGCTTTCGGGATGGGAGCTCTATTCATCCCTGCGGATGCAACATAAACCGGTCGACTTCATCTACTTTCCCCACGGCACTCATATCCACCAAAAGCCGCTGGAGCGACAGGAATCGCAACAGGGAAACATAGATTGGCTCCGCTTCTGGCTGCAAGGGTATCGAGACCCCGAGCCCTCAAAACGTGCCGAATACGGGCGATGGCAAGAACTCAAAGATGAACTTCCCAAAACTCCAGCGACGGCCGCCACAGATTGAGAGAGACAACGAAGCGATCCAGTCCCTTTCCCAGGAGACCGTACGACAAGGAGAAGGACTGGACCGGGTTAGTGATCTTCAAGGAGGCGTTGTTCCTACTCTTCCGCCTGGTAGGCCGCACCGTCGGTGAATACCTCGGTGACCGGCTCCTGGTGGTTGCTGATCTTCGCGCTCTTGATTGTGGTGGCGGCTCCAAAGGTGCCGGTAATTCTCGGTTGAATGTAATGCATAGGATGTACCTCTTTCGTGTTCGAATTTCCGTGATGTTGAGGCCATTGCGCACCTCCACGACACGGATCTTGGCGACCTCTAGCATGCGGTCAATTTCGCGAAGGAATTCCCACTGGAATCGCCTCCAATGTTTTTCTGTTTCCTGCCTGCAGCCAAAGTTCAAGGGAGATCGTGCGAAGCAAGGCCTGCCACCAAGTCGGGTCGCCGTGGGCCGTTGCCTCCAACGCAATCCGCAACCGGTCGACCTCCACGAACCCCAGATCCGCAATCGTTGAATTGGAGAACAGAGTCTGCAAGACCGGAAGAGCCTGCTGCAGAGTATGCAGGGGTGCTCGAAGTTGGACCGCTTTTCGCCGGCGCTCCAGAATTTCGTGCGGCACGATGTTGACCAGAGCACGCCTCATCAGAGAACGTCTTCTTCCTGGGCGGACGATCTGTTCACGCGGAATACTGAAGAGATAAGTGACGAGGTCTTTGTCCAGGAAAGGATAGCGATACTCGGGCCTGGCAAGAACCTTTGGAAAACGATGAGGCAGGGTCTCCATAATCGAGCCCCATGCGAGATGGTTCTGCAGACGATGCGGCTCAGTCGCCAGACGATGATGGACAGGAGACTTATCACTGACGGATTCCCGAAGCTGCGCCTCTAGCGATGTCGAAATCCAAGGCGGAATCCTCTGATGGTCGAGCATGGAATATGTATAAAGGCGAAAGGCATACTTGGCGGTTCCATAGAGAGTCGCCACTAGAGGACTTCGATCGATGAGCGACCAAGCTATGGATTGCTGCAATAGACGGGAAATCTTACCGGCGACCAGGTAATCGGCGAGCTCCGGAAACGCGGTGGGAACGCCGCCGAGAACCTCATCGCCACCGATACCCGACAGAACGCTTTTGAAACCTCTCGACCAAAGAGCCGCATAGAATATCTGTTCCTGGGTGAGGGAAAAGCTATCCGCACCGGGAACAAGGTACTGTCCATCTCCAACTGCTTGTGGAGTGAACGTGCGCTGTGAGAAAGCGGTATCGATATGGGTACCGACCTTTCCGCGCCTCGCTTCGGTAATCGAGAAATAAGGTTTTTCGTCCAGAGACGCTTCAGAGTCGTCATAGAAAGAAACCGTATCGAGAATCGCTGCGGCGGGATCATCTGACCGCCGTATGTGATCGGACATGCACACGATGGCTGTCGAATCCATACCACCGCTGAGTTGCGCGAGAATGGGTTCGCCAAGGCCGCTGCGGCGCTCGACTGCCTGGCGGAACAGGGCGAGGAAGTGAAACTCATAATCAGCGTCGGTCTTATGACGAGTCTCGTCCTCGACCAAGGAACTCCAATAAAGATGCTTGGTCATCGCCCCGTTACGAAGGGCAAGAAACTGCGCCGGTGGAACAGAATAAAGATTCTGATATGGAGTCAGGTCTTGAATCGGAGTGGAAGCGAGGTGCCGCGCGATATATCCTTCCGCAAGACGATGTCCAGTTGTGCCGGGTCGGAAGGTGTCTAGATGGGTCGACCACAGCAAGCTCCCTTGCTCCCACTGGAAGTACAGTGTTCTAGAGCCGGCATGATCTCGGGCGAGATATAGTACTTCATCCTTCCTTGACCAGAGCACAAGCGCCCAATCACCTGTCAAATGAGAGAAGCATTCCGCACCCCAACGTTCGAAAGCCGATAGGACTATTTGGGAATCTGAGGTATTCAGGCTGCGCAACCCAAGAAGCATTGCCAATTCCTGGAAGTTGTCTAGACGACCATCGAATGTCACCATGTCGCCCTGCGGTCCGACCAAGGGACCGGATTCTAAGGTCAAACGCTCGTGACTTGCATAGGGTTGAAAACCCATACCGAGCCGGCCGCTCACCCGAACGGAACTCGGTCCCGTGCCATATCGCTCCGTGATCGAACCCAAATGCTGCATGCCCGCCTCTGTTACCTGTGAAGTGGGCTGCTTCAGCAATCCGAAAATATTGCTCATGGTGAAACCTCGTTCAGCATCGTTCTAGCACCTGAAAGATCTCTGGCATATAAGGCTTGTCATTGACGACGCAGCCCTCGATCTCGACCCAGGCGTGAGACAAAAATGGCAATATCTGGACTGCTAGCACCATCTGTGCCTTCCATCCATGCCGGCGCAGAAGAATTGCCGTCGCTGCGGAGCGTTGGAGGCAAAGAACCGGCTTGAAATAGAAAACGCAAGCAACGTCTATCGCGTGACAGAGTTCGTCGCTGGTTCTGTCCACAGTCGCTAGGGATCGGGTCTCTTTGGTGCGCACCACGTTGATGAGGCGCTTGAAATCACGAAATCGTAGAACGCAGTCGCAATAAAACAGCAGGAACCAACTGTCAAGAA